>JAUVJO010000072.1 GCA_030592345.1 Deltaproteobacteria bacterium | reverse complement strand
TTCGATCTCAAATCACAAAAGTTGATGGAATAGCAAGCTATTTTGATGCTTTTGGGATTTGAGATCGGGCAAAGGTGGCCTGAAGCTGTGATGCATAGTTGAGGAAGTTACTTCGTCCCCGTTCCTTAGATACCATAAACAAATCCATGGAGGATCTCCTAAGATGAAGAGCATACCAAAATGTTATGGGATCATACCTGCACGCTACAAATCCTCGAGATTTCCGGGTAAGCCGTTGGCCGAAATCCTGGGCAAGCCCATGTTCTGGCACGTGTATGATCGTGCAAGGCAATGTCGTGAACTCTCAGATGTCGTGCTGGCCACGGACGATGAACGGATTGAGGCGGCAGCGAAAGCGCTGAACGTACCTGTCGTTATGACGCGAGACGATCATCCCAGCGGGACGGATCGGGTTCTGGAGGCCGCCAGGATCCTTCAGGTCCCTGAAGGGGCGGTCGTGGTGAATATCCAGGGTGATGAACCCACGCTTGAGCCAGACATGCTTACCACGCTCGTCCAACCTTTTGTTTCCCCTCAGATCCAGGTGACAACCTTAGCCAAGAGAATCGATAGGTCAGAATCCGAGAGCCCCGATCGGGTCAACGCGGTCTTTTCGAGAAGCGGCAAGGGGCTCTATTTTTCCAGATCCCTTGTTCCGTATTCTGGTGAGGGAGAAACAACTGGGTATTACGAACATGTAGGGCTTTATGCGTTTCGCCTGGAGATACTAGAAAGATTTGTTGAGTTGGGGCCGAGTCCTCTTGAAATCGCGGAAAAGCTCGAAATGTTACGCCTGATTGAAAATGACATTCCAATCCAAGTCGAGATAATCGAACATGAAAGTGTGTGTGTGGAACGTCCCGAAGATATTGATGTGGCGGAAAAAATTTTTATGGAGAAGAGACGCAGAATTGAGGAATTGCAAATTTAGGGATTTAAGAATTGAAGCTCATCATCGCTTCAATCGTTTTTTCCACTGCCCCCCTGTTAGCGCGAAATACATCAAGGGCCTTTTTCCCCATGTCTTTGGCTCGGTTGGAGTCTTGAAGGAGTATTGCCGATGCTTTATAAAGGCTCTCTGCGTCGTGGACACGGACAGCGCCTCCTGATTCAAGCAGCATGTGTGAGATTTCATTAAAATCGCTCATGTCCGGTCCGAACAGTATCGGCTTTGAAAATGCGGCGGCTTCTAACGGATTTTGCCCACCTGATTTCACAAGGCTCCCACCAACAAATGCGATATCTGCCAAGGCGTAAAGTCGTTGCAAAATCCCGATGGTATCAACAACGACTACATCCGATTTTGAATCTAGCGCTACCGTGTTGAGATCATTCAATGAAAATGCGGAAAAGCCGGCAGACCGGAAAATGCGGCAAACTGACCCGGCGCGGCGCGGATCTCTTGGCGCGATCATCAGAAGAAGATCCGAAAACTGCCTTTTCATCCGTGAAAACGCATCCAGAAGGATCGCCTCTTCTCCCTTGTGCGTGCTCCCAGCCAACAAAGTCTTCTGCCCGGGCTTTATGTGTGCTGATCGCCTTAGTTTTTCCAATTCCGCAGTTGGTACAGGATCGTGTTCTTGATCGAACTTCAAGTTCCCGGTTTTTACAATCCGTCCGGAAGGGACGCCAAGCTGCTCGAAGCGTCTGAAATCATCCATGCTCTGGGTGCAGATTTTGGAAAATGTTAAAAGTAAGGGCCTCATAAAGAATGAAAAGCGTCTGTATCCCGTAAAAGACCGCTTTGAAAGCCTTGCATTTGCGAGCATAACGGGCACCCCCCGTTTTTTCATTTCAGCCAGAAAATTCGGCCAGATATCCGACTCGACAAGTACAACCATGGCAGGATCTACTTTAGCGACAACGTGTTTTACGGAAAAGATGAGGTCGTAGGGGAAGAAAAAAATAGCGTCCACGTGACTTTTAAAAAGCTTATTTGCGATTTCATAACCTGTTTTTGTGGAAACCGAAAAAAAGATATTTCTGTCTCTGAAACGACCCCTTAACCCCCTTACGAGTGAAAGTGCTGAGTTGACCTCTCCCACTGACAGCGCATGCACCCATATGGGCTTGTTACTGGGGTTGGAGGATCTGTTTTGCCTGGCACCCCACGGAAAAGCCGCAAGCCCCAGTCTTTGAAGAACCGTTTTTCGCCTTTTGTCGGATCCCAGAGCAATTATGGCCAACAAGGGGAATCCGAGCACGATCCCCATGATCGCTAAAATGTTATAGATAACCATCATTGTCTGTTATTTACGTTTACTGTCCTACAACTGGGCACGAAAAGAAGGAAACGAAGACTATAGGCTTTATGATAAAGATTTTGGGAAGGCTAGAGGGAGGAAGGCGTACTCGTCGTACGTTGACGACCGATAACGCATCCAAAATCTTTATCTTAAAGCCTATACCACATGGGAAAAGTGATCGCAAGCATTCATCTTTTTCATCTTCCATTCCATTTTTGGCCATAAGCTTCATAGATGTTACCCTATTGACAAAGGATCAAAAGCGGGTTAATCGGCCGAAGGTGATGAGTAAGCTCAGAGCACCTAAACCTGCCAAACTGGTCATTGGTTGTTTCACCAGGGAGAAAGATGTTTTCGAGGATGTGGCACGAGAACTTTCTGGTGCCTTTGGGCCTCCTGACGTGATAAGTCCGTGGCTGGCCTTTGATCAGACAGGCTACTACGAGCCGGAAATGGGCAACACGCTTTTCAGGCGTTTAATGGCTTTTGGCAAGTTGATCGAGCAAGAGACACTGGCTGATATCAAGCTTTTTACCAATGAACTGGAGGATGGATTCTCAAGGGAGGGGAAGCGGCTGGTTAATATTGACCCTGGATACCTGCTGGCAGAGCGGTTCGTGCTTGCAACAGGGAAAAATTTCACCCACCGCATTTATCTCAGGGCAGGTATTTATGCAGACCTGACCTTGATTTATCAAAAAGGCCGTTATCGTGCGCTGGACTGGACCTATCCGGACTATGCGGGAGAACCTATCAGCAGTTTTCTAAAAACTGTCAGAGATAGATTTATGTATCAGGTGAGAGAGTGGGGAGAATAAGTGAGGGGTGTATCCAACAGTTGGGGGGAGACAACAACTTTTCCGTATCCTTCTGGAAGAAAGAAAGTGAGCTAAAGTGTCTAAAGTGAGTCCCGCTGTTAGCGGGATTAAGGACTTGAAGAAACAGTTTTATTATTGCAAGAAAGTGAGTCCTGCCTTTAGCGGGATTAAGTAATGCGTCTCCGGCTTAACATATTTTAAATTGGCAGAACACCTTAACTTTAGGCACTTTAGCTCACTTTAGGCACTTTCAGTAATTGGTGATACTATGATAAAGAGCATGACAGCCTTTGGCAGGGCGGAAAAGAGAGACGAAGGCCATTCGTATGTCGTGGAAATGCGTTCCGTGAACAGGCGCTATTGCGAGATTACAGTGCGTATGCCTCAACAGTTATTGGCCCTTGAGGAGCGTATCAAAAAGCTGGTGGCAACCAAGGTTTCGCGAGGCCGCGTGGATGTAACGGTGAAGGTGAAGAAAGGACCTGAGGCGATTCCGGAGATTGAGGTCAATATCCCCCTGGCCAAAGCCTATCACAGGGCCTTGTCCGAACTGAGTGAAAACCTGGAGACAGAAGAGAAGATCGGGTTGCAAGCAGTCCTTGGCTTGGGCGGGATCATTACAGCTACGGAACCTGAAGCGGATCTGGAAAAAACATGGGCAGCCCTTTCATCGTGTATTGGCGATGCCTTGGAGGGTATGGATGCCATGCGGATTTCAGAGGGGAACGCTCTCTGCCTTGATTTTCAGAAACGTCTCCAGACCGTGGACCAAGGTTTGTCTAACGTGAAGGTGTTGGCCCCATCCGTATTGTCCGAGTACCACAGTCGTTTGAAGGACCGAATTGCTGTGCTCACGGAAGGCAAGGTTGAACTGGACCCAAACCGGCTGGCTCAGGAAGCGGCTTTTCTGGCTGACAAGAGCGATATTACAGAGGAAATAGTCCGTGCTGAAAGCCATTTGGAACAGTTTCGCAGTATGATCGAATCAGGGGGTCCGGCAGGAAGGGCCCTTGATTTCCTGCTCCAGGAACTCAATCGGGAGGTAAACACGATCGGCTCTAAGGCAGGAGATGCCAGCTTATGTCACACGGTCGTTACGATCAAGAGCGAACTAGAAAAAATCAGGGAACAGGTCCAGAATATCGAATAACATTGTCGTGTATCGTGATTCGTGTATCGTGATTCGTGAATCGGAAATCATGGACCACGCAACCGGATAGTTATCTGGTCGCATAACAACTCACGAACAACGAATCACGAACAACAAACCACGGAGGGAACCATGGATTGTAACTTGTTGAACATTGGATTTGGCAACACGGTTGTTTCCGGTCGTATTATCGCTATTGTTACACCTGGCTCTGCCCCAATGAAGCGGCTAAAGGAAGAGGCCAAAGATGAAAAGCGCCTGGTTGATGCCACACAAGGACGGCGCACCCGTTCCATTATCATTACGGATAGCAACCACGTGATTCTATCTGCCATACAATCCGAGACCATATCCCAGCGGTTCGTAACCGGCTTTGAATTCAAAGAGGAGAAGAAAAAGGCACGGGGGACCGGGTGATTGCGTCAAAAAAAGTGCAACATACTGTATATATAGACTTTCACATATTAAATTTCACAAGGCCAGAGGGAGTAGGCTGTATTGTAATACGCCGACGACCGATAACGCTGTGAAATTTAATATGTGAAAGTCTATAAGTCCCCTTTTTTTGGCTTATGGACGTTTGTCAAGGGGTTGTGGTTGCGCGGCTCGTTTCGGTTTTCGGCCTACGGCAAACGGCTTGAAAAAGCCCCAACCCGTAGACGATAGACGTGACGAGCAGCGTAACCCATAGACGATAAACGCAACTACTTATGCCCAAAAGAGGACATCTGATCATTGTCTCCGGACCTTCCGGGGCAGGGAAATCTACCATTGTAAGGGCGATCCTGGAAAAAAGGCCACGACTTCGATATTCCGTCTCTTACACCACGCGCCCTCCTCGCGCAAATGAGCAAGATGGCGTTGACTACCACTTCATCAGCGAGTTTGCGTTTCGTAAGAAAATCGATGCCGACGAATTGGCCGAATGGGCGGAAGTACATGGGCACCTGTACGGCACATCAGCGACGAGTATTGAGGAGACCGTTTCCGATGGGCAGGATGTCTTGCTGGATATTGACATTGAGGGGGAAAAGAGACTATCTGCCAGGTATCCCGAGGCCGTTTCCGTCTTTGTAATGCCACCAAATATGAAAGAGCTCGAAAAACGACTGGTCGGACGTGGTACGGATTCGGCCGTGACTGTGGGGCGGCGTTTGAAAAACGCAAAGGCAGAGATAGCGCAGGCCCATCATTATGATCATTGCATCGTGAATGATGTTTTGGCCCAAACCGTATCAAGTTTAGAAGCGATTATCGAAAAAGCATTTCTCAATGGGTGACTTACTTTACGGTATCCACCCGGTCTATGAGGCGCTTGTGGCCGGCAAGAGAGAGCTCAAAACTCTCTATGTATCAAAAAGCCGTAAGGTTAAGGCCGTTCATGCCCTTTTGGAACAAGCCCGGGCCGGACACATTCCCATTCAATATAAAGATCCGGGCTTTTTTAAAGCGCGCCTTGGCGACTCGGTGCACCAGGGCATCGCAGCCTACGTTGGCGAGTTTCCACTGGCAGATGAGAGTACAATCCTCAAAAAGGCTGGAACTGAAAACTCACTTCCTCTGATTTTGGCCCTTGACGGCATTGTAGACCCTCAGAACCTTGGGTCCCTTGTCAGGACCGCTCTGGCAATGGGGGTCCACGGTATAATCCTACCCAAGGCCCGCACTGCCCCTTTGTCACCTGCTGTCTCAAAGTCTTCTGCCGGTGCTATGGAACATATGTTGTTCGCAAGGGTTTCCAATCTTGTGGCGGCCTTGCAACGGCTAAAGAAGACAGGGCTTTGGGTTTTTGGGGCCCATGCCGGCTCAGGCCAACCACTGTATGAGGCTGATCTCAATGTGGGCCTGGTACTCGTAATCGGGGGTGAGGGCAAGGGTATACGCCCGCTGGTTCGCAAAACTTGTGATTACCTGGTGTCCATTCCGCAAAAAACGCAGCTCGATTCGCTCAACGCAGCAGTAGCCGGGGCCATAGTCATGTACGAGATTGTGAGGCAGAGAAGAAAATAAAGTGAGCTAAAGTACTTAAAGTGCCTAAAGTGAGCTAAAGTTAAAAAATGAATATGAGGCATCTTTCATTTCGTGGTTTACACTTTTTGACAGAGATAGTCTGCGAAAGCGAATCAAGTTTTTCAGGTGTTAGGAGTAAGAAACACAAGAGCTGAAAACTGAAGCCTTGGGTCATAAACAAGGTTTCACGTAACTGTAAACTCCTTTTTGCCCTGTATGAAGGACGTAGAATATGGTAATCTTTTTTTCCGTTTTAAACTTTAGGCACTTTAGCTCACTTTAGGCACTTTTCCCATGACCACCTATTCCAAAATATACGACGTAATCGTGGTCGGGGCCGGCCATGCTGGATGCGAGGCGGCCCTGGCTGCTGCACGGCTGGGGCATCCCACCCTGGTTGTTACCGTCAATGTTGACCACATTGGAGAAATGTCATGCAACCCAGCCGTGGGAGGTCTTGCCAAGGGGCATCTTGTGCGTGAGGTCGATGCCCTGGGTGGAGAGATCGCCAAGAACACGGATGCCACGGGCATACAGTTCCGTCGTTTGAATACCAAGAAGGGCCCGGCAGTGCAGTCATCCAGGGCCCAGGCAGACAAGGAACAGTATCGCCTCCGCATGAAGCGTGTCTTGGAAGGCCAGGAGAATCTGGATGTAAAACAAGGGCTCGTGGATGCCCTGATTGTCGAAGATAGAGCGATCAGAGGGATCATTACGAGTATCCAGGAGAGGTTTCTCGGGAAAACGGTTATTCTAACAACAGGCACCTTCCTTAAAGGCCTGGTTCACATCGGACTGAAGCACTTTTACGCAGGTCGTATGGGTGATCCTGCCTCAATAAAGCTTTCCGACCACCTAAGGGACCTGGGCTTAGAAGTGGGTCGCCTCAAGACCGGGACTACCCCTCGGCTGGACGGCCGGACAATCGACTTTTCCAGGCTCGAGCCCCAGTACGGAGATGACCATCCAGCCCCCTTTTCTTTTGAGACAGAGTCGATCACGCAAGAGCAAGTGCCGTGTTACATTACTTACACGAACAAGAAGGCCCATGAGATCATTAAGACCGGTCTTGATCGTTCTCCACTCTTTACCGGGATTATAGAAGGGGTCGGGGCCAGGTATTGCCCCTCGATTGAGGACAAGGTGGTTCGGTTTCCGGAAAAACCCAGGCACCAGGTTTTTCTTGAGCCCATTGGGCTTGGAACTACGGAGATCTATCCAAACGGCGTGCCCACAAGCCTGCCCGTGGATATACAGCTTAAGATGCTTCGATCTATTGAGGGGCTGGAACACGTGGAGATCGTGCGGCCCGGCTACGGCATAGAGTATGACTATGTAGACCCGATACAACTCAACCCCAGCCTGGAATGTAAGACTATTCGAGGGCTCTTTCTGGCGGGTCAGATCAATGGCACGTCCGGCTACGAAGAGGCGGCAGGCCAGGGAATCATGGCCGGGATCAATGCAGTCCGCTACGTGACAGGAGAGCCTCCGGTCGTCATTGGACGGGCACAGGCGTACATCGGCGTTATGATTGACGACCTGGTCACCAAAGGTACCAAGGAACCGTATCGGATGTTTACCTCAAGGGCCGAATATCGCCTTTTGCTCCGGGAAGACAACGCGGATTTGCGACTGCGCGAACTCGGACACGATATTGGCCTTGTGTCAGATAGTCTTTACGAGAAGTTCAAACTGAAGCGTGAGGCTATTGATAGACTCCTGGGGCTCCTTTCAGAGATCCGCCTGACTCCAAGGCCGGATGTAAACCTCACCCTGGAAGGTCTGGGCCTGGGTACGATAAATCAGCCGGCCCTCCTGATGGATCTTCTGAAAAGACCTGGTGCAGCATTTGAAGATGTTGCCAGGCTTGATAGCCGTCTCCTTGATTTTGATAAGGAAATCATTGAACAGGTCAGCATCCTTATCAAATACAACGGGTACATTCGCCGGCAGACGGAGCAGGTGGAGCGTGCAAAACACCTGGAAGGCACAAAGATCCCCGAGGCATTCGACTATCAGACAATTCCCGGGCTTTCCAACGAAGTCAAGGAGAAGCTCTCAAGGATTCGTCCTATCTCTCTCGGACAGGCCTCCAGGATTTCCGGTATCACCCCGGCGGCAGTGTCTGTCGTACAGGTCTATCTTAAGAAACGGTTGGCCGGTTGAGCCGCTTTGTCGGTTAGCTCACTCTTTCCAATCATCCAATCATCCAACCATCCAACACTCCGTGACCCAGTGCCTGCCAAATTCCGGAAGGATGCAAAAGACTTGTTGTCTCCCCCAACTCTAAGATACGCCATGGCCATGGCCTCAAATGGCCAACGAGTCTCCCTTGACCTCCTTTTTGAGGCTGTAAGCGTTATGTCTTGATATTTTCATAAATTTGTGGTATTTAATGTTAAGTTGTATCTAATCTGCCTATAGTGTGGATACATGATTTCTCGGGTTAGAGCTAGGGTAGGGGGTTTTGCTCAGCCATTTTCAGAACCAATGCTTTTATCATAAAGAAAAATGGTAACCGTTCACGGGTTCAGAGTTTCCCGCTAAAAGCGGGATTCAGGGTTATCTTTCTTTTGCTGACCTTGCTCGTAGGCTAGGCCCGCCCCGGGCTGGAATGAAACCTCGAATGATTGCGCGCCCTGTCAGAGTCCCCTAACAGGTTAAAGGTGCGTCTAGCATGAT
This sequence comes from Deltaproteobacteria bacterium, assembly GCA_030592345.1. GTDB lineage: Bacteria > Desulfobacterota > Desulfobacteria > Desulfobacterales. The sequence continues at coordinate 2,029 of JAUVJO010000072.1, read as the reverse complement.
CATATACACACCCTGTAACTCAACGGTTCATTTTTTCGGTGAACCTGGAACCCTGAACCTCTGAACCTGTGAACGCTTACGAAAAATGGAGGACATCATGAAAAGAGGTTTTTGTGCTGGTACGGTTATACTGTTATTTTTGGTGGTTCTGGGAGCTGAGGCAGTTAGAGCAAAATCGTTATACGATGATTTTTCAGGGACGCACATTGACTCCGGGAAGTGGGAGTACCGCGAATATGTTCGAGAGGTCGATCCTGTTGCGGGAAAGCTTGTGTCCAAAATCGGTAACCCATCTGTGTCTGGATATTTTTACAGTGGAACGGCTTTTCAAAACCCGGAATCGGTTTCTGCCATTGAGTGTGAGATTACCGTCGTTGCGACGAAGTTGGATGCTGGAAATCGAGCGGACTCCACAGCAAGAATTGAAGGACACTTCTACAACACAGAGTTTTTTGGAGGGGCCACAGGGGAGATTGGGGCCGCTGTCGGTATCGGAGATAATGGCAATGGCCTGGAGGCGTATTGGTGGGTGATACAATACTTGAATGACAATCTGACCGATTGGGATACAATAGGTAGCGGTACGTTAATTCCTCCCGGGAGACTCACCCATGGAATTCCCTATACCGTCAAGATAGAATATGATGGAGCCAACCGGTTTCAATTTGCCGTAGATGGAGAAACTCGGTCCTTTGTTGGGCCTAGCCGCACACGGGCGGCAGTCAAGCCGCAGAAGTTTTTGGTAACGGGAACAGGCACATCCTCTGCTAGCGCTTCCGGTACCGGATATGTTTCCGCCTTGTTTGATAATGTGTACATAAACAACGAGGCCATTCCGTATGACACCTTTGACAGTGCCCCGCTTGATCAGACAAAGTGGCAAGGGTTGGAGGTTGTCAGAGAGTTATCCGGTGGTAAGCTTTGCATGAATGTTCTGGGAAAGGACACCAAGAATTTTATAGGTACGACCCTGAAAGATAACCCGGCCTACCTTGAGGCCAAGGTTACCGTGAAAAGCTCCAGTTGGATGCGCCCTGGAGCTTCCGGCACGGCTGGGATCATAGGCAGGTACTATAACGACAGTCGAGGGCCTGATAGCGGAGAGAAATATAACGGGCATGAAGGGAATGTCTCCGCTCGGAACAGGATCGGGATCGACCCTAATAACAACTTCAAAGCTGGAGCTGAAATATATAGGTATAATGATGCGAATCAATCCACGTGGACACGGCTGTTCAGCCAAGATTTCTCCACGCCCATCAGTTTTGACACGCCTTATACTCTTTCCATCGAATTCACGGGTTCGGAATTCATATTCAAATGCAACAATGAAACCACAAGCTACCAGGTAACCACTGACACCTATGAGCCGTATAATAAAGACCGTTCCCTTGAATCCAAGGTATATGCTGATCCAGGAGAATCCGGCTACATAAAAGCGGATTTTGACGATGTGTGCACGAGCGGTGCAGGTGATGCGTCCGGTGGTGGAGGCGACGGAGGAGGGGGCGGCGGTTGCTTTATCTCCACCGCAGCCAACGGATCTCCTATGGCCCCACTCGCCTTGCCCGGTCTGATATTCCTCGGCATAATCATGGCGATAATCTCCGGAAAAAGAGTATCAACTAAACGTTAGGGTTTATCCTTGCGGACGTTGCTACCCCGCAAATTACCAAAGAACCAGACTTTTTTTCGCATATCGGATATTTAAACAAAATGAAGAAAAAGTTCTATGTTTTCCGATTTAAATATTCGGTTTTAGCAAGCCATAACAGTTTGTGCTTTGCATAGATATGTGACTTTCGATCGCAATTTGGTTACCTGATATCGCGCGTTTTTTCGTTATAATTGCATATAATCATTGATATGGCTTGAATTAAGTGGAATTAGATTTTGGGGGGAGAGAAATGAATAAAGATAGGATGAGGAAACAATTCGGTTACTTACCTCCAAAATATAATTTTTCCCTCAATCCATATCCTGAAATACGATTTTCTAAATGCCCCGATTGCCAGAACAAGACAGGTCA
>JAUVJO010000413.1 GCA_030592345.1 Deltaproteobacteria bacterium | reverse complement strand
TATTGAGCGGTAATTACATAAAGATGCGCTGGCAGGGTTTGTCCCGTGTGCAGTATCAGGGACAATAATTTTTGAGCGGATCTGGCCCTTGTCTTTGTGAAAGGCCCAGATAAGAAGCATTCCGGCGAGTTCGCCGTGGGCACCTGCCGCAGGCTGAAGCGTAACCGCATCCATGCCGGTTATTTCAGCCAGAAAGCCTTCAAGTTCAAACATCAGCTTAAGCGCACCCTGGGTCAGACTGGTTGGGAGCAAAGGATGTGCTCCGGCAAATCCCGGCTGGCCTGCCTGCCTTTCATTGGTTTTAGGATTATATTTCATTGTACATGAGCCCAGGGGATACATTCCTGTGTCCACACCGAAATTCCACTGTGACAGTCTTGTGTAATGACGCACCACATCTACTTCGCTAAGGTCAGGAAAGTCGGGGCCGCTTCCTGCTACATTCTTGTCCATTGGAAAGGAATCAACATCACGACGGGGAATGGAAAAACCGCATCGTCCTTTTTTGTCCTTTTCCCATAGCAAAGGTTCGTTTAGTATAAGGCCTGATGTGCCTAAAGATTCTTTCATGATTTCACCTCCCTGATCAGGGTGTCGATATCTTCTTTTGACGTTGTTTCTGTAGCGCACATCAGATAATGACCTGCAAGCTCGGGATAATATGGCGCAAGGGGCAGGCCGGCAACAATCTTTTTTTCGAGTATTTGTTGGTAGGTTGTTTCAAAACCGTCCGGAAATTTAACTACGAATTCGTTGAAAAAAGGAGAGTCAAAGGGAATTGTAAATCCTGCTTTTTCAAGTTCTGATTTAAGATGTGCCGCCTTGTCATGATTCAGCAGGGCCAGCTCGCGTATGCCGGTGCCGCCCACTGAGGCCATGTAAATTGCAGACGCAAGGGCGCAGAGCCCGCTGTTAGTGCAAATGTTGGATGTAGCTTTTGCCCGGCGTATGTGCTGCTCACGGGTGGCCAGGGTTAAAACAAAACCTCTTTTTCCGTCTTTGTCTTTGGTTTCACCCACAAGGCGGCCCGGCATATTTCGCACATACTTCATTTTGGCGGCAAACATTCCGAGAACCGGTCCACCGAATGATCGCGGGATACCCATACTCTGGCCTTCGCCGCAGGCAATATCGGCACCGAGACTTCCCGGATTTTTCAAAAGGCCGTAAGCAAGCGGTTCAGTAAAAGAAGTAATAAAAATCGCTTTATTCTCTTGTGCTTTTTCTCCAACGGCTTTTAAATCTTCAACACAACCGAAAAAGTTGGGCGATTGTACCGCAACGGCTGCAAGATCTTTGATTCCGTCAAGAGGTGTAAGATCAGTCCTGCCGTTTTCAAGATATGGAAGTTCGATAATTTCAAAACCGGTGGGCTTAAGATAAGTTTCAACAACACGGCGGTACATAGGATGAATCAGGCTTGATACGGCGATTTTATTTCGGCGGGTGATACGTGTAGCCATGAGGAGCGCTTCGGCAAGAGCGGAAGCCCCGTCGTAAAGTGATGCATTGGCCACTTCCATTCCAAGAAGCCGGGATGTCAGGGTTTGATATTCAAAGATAGCCTGTAAAGTTCCCTGGCTCATTTCCGGCTGGTACGGAGTGTAAGATGTTACAAACTCGGAGCGACTGAGCAGGTAGGATGCACTGGAAGGGATATAATGTTCGTAACTTCCTGCTCCGATAAAGATTTTGTACTCCGGGGAAACGGCTATATTTCCTGCCAGCGCATCTATAAAATCGTTAAGTTCCCATTCTGTTAATGGCCCAGGCAACTTGAGATCGCCTGTGCAGCGACAGTCATCAGGAACGGTGGGGAAAAGTCCTTCCAGGTTGTCAGCTTTCGCAACTTTAAGCATTGATGCAATATCTGCATCTGTATGTGGTAAATAGCGCATAGATTTTATCCTTTCAGCATTTTTATATATGCCTCTTTATCCATAAGGGCGTCCATTTCTGCCACATCACTCGGTTTGATCTCTATCATCCAGCCGTCTTCATAGGGGCTGTTGTTAACATGTTCAGGCGTTTCTTCCAGAGCGGTATTTATTGCCAGAATTTCTCCTCCGATGGGCATAAAGAGTTCGGAAACAGCTTTGACGGATTCTACGGTACCGAATTCCTCCCCTTTCGAAAATGTGGCCCCCACCTCAGGCAATTCCACGAAGACGATATCACCGAGCTGGTCCTGGGCATAGTCGTCGATGCCTATTTTAACCTTGTCGCCTTCAAGTCTTGTCCATTCATGGTCTGTTGCATACCTCAAGTCATCCGGCAGATTTAATTCATCTATTTCTTTCATAAATATTCCTCCATATTTTAAAAATTAAAACCAATCACGAAAACACGAAATAGGGAAAGCACGAAATATAAAATATTGATGAACTCATAATAAGTCCCAATTCCGTCACTCCGGCGAAAGCCGGAGTCCAGAAGCTATTGAAATGACTGAAATCTTGCTTTTGCAGGAATGGCAGATAAGGTAAAATTCGATTTTTTACGAGACCGTTAAATATTATCTTTTTTG
>JAUVJO010000353.1 GCA_030592345.1 Deltaproteobacteria bacterium | reverse complement strand
TCCTTCCAGAGTTTTTCCTTAAGCTCCGGATCGGTCTCTTTTTCAGCCGCCTCACGAATCTGCCGGGCCACAATGTCATCATCATCCCCACTTGAGTGGCTCCGCTGCTTCTGTGTAGGGGTTTGGCTTTTGCCCCCCCCGCTGGACTCTGATTCCCGGCCATCTGCGGTTGTTTTTAGGGCCTCCACACCTTCCTCGGGAGGAATCTCACCTTCCTCCGAGTCCTCCTCCCCTTCCTGGGCTTCACCGGTGGTTTCGGCTGAAGAGGTATCCGCGTCTTCTCTTTTTTGCCCCGCCTGCTGACCCGCCGCAGCAACCTCTTCGGAAAGGTCCTTCATTTTTTCAGTTGATCTTGCGAGGATTTCATCCCATTTTTTGAGTAACATTTCATCAAAAGACGCCAGGGAATCACCGAACTCACGCTCCAGATAAGCCATTTCATCCAATTCTTCCTTTTCCGGAATCTCAGTATCCAACCCCTTACCCGCCTCGGGCGATGTGGAGGAACCGAAATGTTGGCGAGTGGGTGCATGCCCGGCATAGGCCGCCTCCATCTCCTTAACAATCCTGCGGTTTTCTGTGACCATCTCCTGTACGCGTCCAAGATAGGTCTCATAATCCTTTATTAATTCGGGAGAAACATCCTCAGAATTATTGAGGTTCTCTAACTCGTAAGCAATATTCGCTTCAGTCGCCTCGCTTATGCGAAGGTTTTCCCGAGCCAGTTCAAGCCTCGATTTTAGTTCTTCCAGGGAAACCCCATAAGCCAATGTAACAAGGCCCAGCCACAATATTCCTGCGATTAGAAGTTTATCACGCTTTATGTTTGCAAGATAATTCATGAGTACAGAATATAATGGTCTGTTCACGGTCGGAACCCACTCTGAAAAAAATACTGAACTATTTTACCATAATTGAGCAATGCTCGATACACCTCCTCAATTGACTTTGACTCAATTGAGGCATAAGCCATGATAATAACATGCTTTTTCTTTGTCAAGGTGAAAGCGGATGTGCCTTTTTTCAATAGTTGAGGTCTTTATTCTTGAATAGGCCTTTTTGATATACAGACGCCCATAATATCGTCTGATGGCAAAGGGCCAGGCTATTTATTCTATTTATTGATATATCCGTTCAGATAAAATACTGGCGAGACGAGACCGGTCAGCATTTTGTTCCGAAAAGGGCTTTTGAAGACGTCTGTTTTTGAATTACTTCAATAAAGCGTGGAATTAAGTTCAATTGGGGTAGTCCTTTTCGATCGGGCACTAATTTAGTACTTGCAGGCGATCTGAAAAATGGTACAGAGCAAATTTTACCAAAACTTCTTCCTTTCATTTTCGTAGAAAAAGTGTTATTTTATTATATTAGTTTCTTTATGGATTCTTAGTTGCAAAAACATCCTATTATGTCTGATTTATCTAAAGCGGTGCGCTGACATGAAAACAATCCTGGTAGTCGAAGAACACAAGGAATTCCACCGTCTTGTAATCGAGGGTTTGAAAGCTTTTGGATCGTTTACAGCAAAACCCACCGAGGACCTTCTTGTCAAGTCTGCTTCCAACGCCAAGGAGGCTTTAGCTGTTCTAACTAGATTCAGAGTCGATCTGATTGTGATGGACATCGATGGACAGGCCGTAAATGGGTTTGAACTCTTGGCCTACATGAAGAAGGGCGGTCACAGGGACATTCCAGTGATCGTTGTGACAGCTTCCGACTCCCCCGAAATCAAGAGCAAGCTGAAGCATGCCGGCGTTTTGCATTACCTCAAAAAGCCGTTTATCCTTTTGGAGCTCCTCGAAAAGGTACAGCATGCGCTGGATAAGAGTTCCAAAAGCCTCATCAGCGACTTTACTGTGACTAATTTCCTTCAAATAATTGAAATGGAAGAAAAAACTTGTACGATCGAGATTACTTCCAAAGGAAAGGTCGGGTACTTGCATTTGAAAGATGGGCAGTTGATCGATGCTGAAGCTAATGAGTTAACCGGTGACAGTGCTGCCATCGAGATCCTCGGGTGGGATGGTACGGAGATGAAGATTGAAGAATTAGCCAGCAATAGAAGGACAATCCGTGCCCCCCTCATGCAAATGCTAATGGAAGCCGCCAAGGTTGTAGATGAAAGGGCCGATGCCGCCCCACGTCATGACTCGTTATTAAATGAGGCTGTCACACTGGCTGAAGGCCGCTACTACAAAAAAGCTCAGGAAAAGCTGGCTGCGTTCTTAAAGGCGGACCCAAAGAGCCACAAGGGCTGGCTGTGGTATTCCCGCGTTAGCGGCAACATGAAATCCATAGAACGGTCTCTGAGCAATGCGGAGAAGATTGCCCCAAACGATCCTGAAGTTGTGGAAGAGATCCATAAAGTCGAACTTGCGAAGAAAACATTGAGAAGCGGACAAATCCGGCGTTGCCCCTTTTGTTGGGCGCCTGCGAATATGAAGGCCTTTAAATGCCCATATTGCCGGGCACATCTCTTTGTTCACGAAGAATTATTGGCTTGCACGAAGGCTGTAAATCGGGGAACACTCCAACAGGCAATCGATATGTACACGAAGGTGGCAACAAGGAAAACCAATCCTTCTGCTCATTATTATCTTAGCATTGCCCATTTCAATCTTGGGAATTGGGAAAAAGGACTCGATCAGTTAAACAACACCGTCAAAATGTTCCCGGAGAAGAAGTTCTATGCAGAGCAACTACACATGTTAATAAATCTCCTCACCTCCAGTGAAGATATGTTTGCTCAAGAGACAGTGGCGAAAAAAAAGGTGCCCGATCCTGCGCCAACAACAACAGTGAAAGCCGAGAAAAAGAAGATACTTCTCGCGGAAAGCAGCCCTCCAATACGAAAGGCTATTTCTATAGCCTTTGCCGGAAGAGGGAACGAAGTCATAGAAGCGGGCGACGGCCTTGAGGCTTTGAACCAACTGGATAAGACAACGCCAGACTTGATCCTCATGGATATCATCCTGCCTAAACTAAACGGTTACAAAGTGCTCTCTATCATCCGGGATAATCCCGAACTTATGGATATTCCCGTCATCATATTGACTGGCAAAGAAGGGGGCGCCAATAACGTAAAGGAGAAATTGGCCGGTTCTGTAACTTATTTGAGCAAGCCCTTTGATCTATCGAAACTAATAGAGACTACTGAGAAATACCTTAAATAGGTTACCATCCAAGAGTTAGAAACCGTCAGAGCGGAGAGCGGTTTTGTAATATGATTTAGAGGGCCCCTACTCCTCAGTTTGTAGCTTGGTGGTTTACCAGGTTATCTGAGAGCGCGTGACGAGAAAAAAGCATACCAGCGCGTTGAACACACCTAGGAGAAAAACTCCCTGATGATGGAAGAAAAAACCTTCGTCTTGAATGAAGATGCGAAAAGGCTCTACGAACAGCTTGAAGGGGTAGAGTTTGGAGGACTGACGACTCTCGACCAGGCCTTGAGCAAGGAAGAAAAAGAGCTGAATGACTGCCGCGACCTCCTTGGGAAGCTCGCACACCTTTTAGGTGTATGTCTCAAAGATGCCCATTTAATGAAAGATCCGAAGACAACGAAAGTATTCCTTAATGAACTCTTTGCGGTTCTCCATGGGCTT
>JAUVJO010000306.1 GCA_030592345.1 Deltaproteobacteria bacterium | reverse complement strand
AGCAAAAGTAGATTCTTGCGTCGTTCTACTGTTTTAAAACCCGTATTCTCAATGATCGCTATTCCCCACGCAGGGTTTACAAAGTGATTTGTAGCAACAAGGAGCCCTTTGACTTCACCGGTCCTGCGCCTTAAGTCAAATGGCGGCCACTCATAAGAATACGCACAATTATCATCGGCAACGTTGATAATAAATGTAAAATTTGAGCGGGTGCTGTTAAAGGCTGCATTGAGTTGCTCTATGGTGGAGTAATCAAGCAGGAAAGCCAACAGGTTGATTATTGCAGGCACTCTGTTTGTATATGACAGTTTTCCTCCCGAAGGCAAACCATTGTTCAGCTCCAGGAACAGCCCTTCTTTGTTGATTCCGGTAGTCGCATAAATGACACCGGCAAAAGTAACAATGGCACAGGGTATACCTGAATCGGGATTAAGAACAGTTACGGTAAGATATTTTGCAAATTCCTTATAGCTGTCAAACCAGTCGTAATTTCTGCCGAAAATGAGCGGACCTCCCTTTGTATAATCACTCCAGGCGGCGATGCCTGAACAACCGGAAATCATTCCATACAATTCCAGCCCGTTGAGCAATATATGCTTGTCTGTCGACATTCCGGATGTCTCTGCCATGCCATGGATGACTTCCTTGAACCTCTTCGGATACAGGTTGAACAGTGCCGTTGCCGTGTCATTCAGAGTTTCATAGGATAACCCTTTTTTGCCGATAAAGTATTCCTCAATGGCAATTCTGTAAAGGTGATTGAGCTGATCCTTAAGGAGATATCCATACTGACGTCCCATCTGCCGATATGTACCACGGAGATCCAGAACATTTAGCATTCCCGATTTATAGAGCCTTCCCCCTTCAAACGTAGATACGGGTTGCGAAGACTGAAAAGCTAAAGGCGCCGCTCCCGCAACTGATGTACCGACAAGAAATAACAACCCAATGATTATAAGCAGAAAACTTTTTTTCATGTTTCTTCCTTTCATTATCACATGTAACGGGCCGAAATTCTGAACCCGTGCGAAAACCGATGATGTTCTACACCACCTAACAGTCTACCATCGTCACCCCCAGACCACCGGTGCTCATCTCCTTATAAGCCTGTGGCATGGCCTTTCCGGGTCTTTGTGAGCAGTTCCTTAAGTTCTTCCGAATCAATGTTGCCGCCGGAGACCACGATCACAACCTTCTTTCCTTTCACGTCCAGTTTACCGGAAAGCAACGCGGTAGCGCCTAACGCGCCGGCACCCTCGGTTAATACCTTATCCTTCAGAAGAAGCAGCAACATGGCTTCGGTAATCTCTTTCTCCGAAACCGTTATCAGTTCATCTACCAATTTCCGCACGATTGTGTGGGTTATATTCCCAACCTTACTGACAGCAGCTCCCTCCGCGATAGTGGGGATAACCTGGACAGCGGTCGGTCTGTCTCGCTTAAGCGCCTCTGCCATAGATGGCGCGTTTTCAGGTTCCACACCGATAATTAGTGTAGAGGGCCGAATGCCCTTAACAGCCACGGTGATTCCTGAGATAAGGCCACCACCACCAACCGGGACCAAGATTACATCAGCATCCGGCAGATCATCAAGTATTTCCAACCCTATCGTTCCCTGTCCGGCAATTGTCATCGGGTCGTCAAAGGGGTGAACGAAAGTAGCTCCGGTCTCCTGCTGGATTTCTAATGCCTTGGCGAGGGACTCATCGAAAACTTCCCCATAAAGAACCACTTGCGCCCCATATGCTTTGGTTGCCTGTAATTTAGTCTTTGGAACCTCCTCCGGCATCAAAATGATGGCGGGGATATTGTACGCACTCGCAGCCAACGCTACTCCCTGCGCGTGATTACCCGCGCTTGCGGTGATAACGCCTTTGGCGCGTTCAGCATCTGAAAAGCCGGCAATCTTATTGAAGGCTCCGCGCACCTTGAAAGAACCCGTATGTTGCAGGTTTTCCAACTTCAGGAAAACTCGCGCATCACATATCCTGCTCAAAGCCTCTTCTTCAACGAGTGGCGTATGAAACGCCACCCGCTTCAAGACATCCTGCGCTCGCTCTACATCGGAAAGAGTGACCTGGAGCTGAAACTCGGTATCCGGATGTAAATTCTCCTGTACGCATTGGCAGCCAGCCAGCACGGCGGATAAAACAAAAAGAACCAGAAGTAACCTTGCTCTATTTTTCATGAGCCCTCCTATGTTTTCAATCAATGAACTACGGCAAGAAATCTTTTTATCAGTTCAATCCAACGACCAAGCTCACCTACCGCAACTTTATAAGACACATTGCCGAAAAAACCAATTCCAAAGGGTGTGGCCAGTTTTTTATTCAGTGCCGGCCTGGCCGGAGCGTGGACTGCAAAATCAGGACAGGCAGGAGAAAATACAGGGATGTGCTCCATCCGGGTACCAAAAACGATATGAGCAGTGCTATAACGGAAAAAATCACGATGATCAGGGGTCTGATTTTCAGTTTGTCGGTGGTTTCCTTGTCTGCCGTTTCATGCATAAGATGGGGTTTTCCTTTAACATAAAACCAACCGGCAAGAAAAAGGAGGCCGATAATGAGTATATTTGTTTCGAAAATGACATCGCAGATCTGAAAACCGCCATAAAAGGCGATCAGCGAAGTCGTGGCTGGGATCAGGACGATGAAGATGAGGGAAAAATCTGTATCCAGATCAGGGACCGGTCCGTTTTCTTGATGTAATGCATCTGCTCGTTTTGGGTGATCCAGAATATAGCAAGGAGCATAAAGCTCAGGATGTACTCATCGAGTTGCAGCATCATACCACTCAGGATTTCCCCGATGCGGACTTCGTCCATTTCCTCTATCAGCTCAGGTATGATGAGATTCAGAGCCAGAAAGGTCATGGCGATAGCATAGACACCGTCCGTCAGGGCTTCGATCCGTGATTTACTCGTAATAAATGGGCTTTCTTTCGTTTTCATACATGCCTTTTGGACACATCAATATCGGACATGACCGTTTTCGTAGCCCACAGCCTTCAACCATTTTGCCGGATATCCGATTTGATCTTTCTCGCCGTTTGGTCCGATTCGATAACCGTCATTGTATTTCACAACAAGCTGTTCCCAGAGTTTTCTCCAGGATGCCATAACATCTACGGCATTTTTTTCGCAGTATGTTGTCAGGTAATTTCGACACTGCTGTTTCTTTCCCTGTTTCCAATATGCCGCCGCCTTCTTCTCAATCATCGGTTCCTGTCTAAACTCATTGTCTTCAAGTTTCTGTTGCCGGCTTTCTTAATGCCTTTCAGGGTATGCGTATTTGTCAAGCCATAAGAATCCATAGACGTACGCATATGGCATCGCCCCTGCATGGTAAGATCCCAGCCACTCTTTGGGGAAATATTCCTTATATACTTCGTGCTCGACATTTTCATTCGAAGCCCAGGCGGCGACGGCGTTTTCCATGTTGCCTACAGGGACATAGTCGTCTACATCAAGGTGAAACATCTTGAAGGGCATATCCGGGTTCCATTCGTGGTATCCGTCGTTGGCGGCGAGCGTTTGCACGACAACGCTTTCGGCATCTTCAATATCGTGAAGGAAGCCGGCGGTAAGGATGCTCCTCGGGCCGACGTAGGGTGTGACCAGTTCCATGAAATCGCATATCTCTGTCGGTGTGTGGGAGCCATCGAGAAGTTTGTAGAGCTCTTTGGCGTAGGATGATCCCTCAGGCGGCGTATAGCCTTTCACCTCCGACTTTACCGAGTAGTAATAATCGAACTTATCTATGGTCCGGCCATAAACGGAATCGTATCCAGCGCACACATACGGCAGAAAATAGGGGGCATCGTACTCCGGTCCAGCCGTCGTCATGATGTTGCGCATAGTGACTGAGAGAGAATAGGGCCCATCGAGCATGGCTACGGCGTTTACCGGATACTTCCCGCTTTCCTGAAGGGATTTCGCCGTGACCATCGTTGCATATCCGCCTTCTGAGAACCCCATGTAATACACCTCATTATTCCATGATGTTTTCTGAAATTCCTCCCGCCAGTCCTTCTTACTGGCAAGACCGGCTGTGATCATGTCCACGACCGAATTGGCGAGCGAGAGCTGGCAATAGGGATGGACATCCATGTTGTCGCCAAGCCCGGGATAGTCCGCGACCACGACGATGTATCCCGTGGCTGCGAGCAAATTGGCGGATAAAACCGTCAGTTCATTGTCGAACACTTTCTTCGAGGGAGAGTACCTTCTCTCGACCTGCGTCGGGTGCTGAAATGACAGAATCGGCACCGAAATCTCATGATCCTTCTTGCCCGCAGGAACGACGATCAGTCCTGTGACCTCGATTTTATTCTCATTAGCGT
>JAUVJO010000384.1 GCA_030592345.1 Deltaproteobacteria bacterium | reverse complement strand
CTGACCGCTGACCGCTGATTGCTGACCGCTGACCGCTGAGAGCTGACTGCCAATTCTTCGTATGCAAAAACAACAAGGCAGACCGGTTCATTACTGTGTTTGAAAGCTTTTCGTTCAGGCACTAACAAATCATGACCTGAATCGATTTCAGGACTACCGCCCCCGAAAGTGGAATAATGTTGGAGGTTTAAAATGACAACAATACAACTGGAAATGAGCGTAAGACAAAGATTCAATACGGGACTGAGTCAATTCATTAAGCGCAAGGTAGAGGTGGAAGGCTTTTACGATTACGAGGTGGCCAGGATTCTCAACGTAGATGGAGGATCCGTTGGCAAATTGAGGAAAACCTTTGGAATCAGCAGGGCTGACCGCTTTGCGAAACGCTTTGCAGACACATATGGCACAGGGTCTTTAAACACTTTCAAGAAGCTCGTAGAAAACCCCGATAATACCCTGGCCGATGTGGCCAGGCATTTCGGGTTTTCCAGAGAATACGCGAGGCAAGTTTATAGAAAGGTCTATGGCCGACCCTATACCGCAGCCTTCCACAAAAAAATGGTGGCAAGAGAGCAAAAAAGGCTCGCCAGCAAAATGGGTTCTAAAAGGATTGGGCCCTTGATGAAAGTCACACAAAAGATGAGTTCTTTGGGTTTTTGCCCGACTATTGTCAATAATGGACCTTCCCTCACGATCATTGCCAACGGATACAGGGTTGGTTTCAGATCCACATCAAAACCCGTTTATATGGGCAGGAGGTGCTATTTTCGTATCAGTCAAGGGGTTGGCTGCAATGGACACTACGACTTTATCATCTGTTTTTGTGGCAATAATCGTAGGGGAATCCACTACATAATTCCCGGGCAGTCAATGCCGAAGTACGGCGTTTATCTCTTACCTGAGGCAGGTCCACGTGAGAGCAAGTATGCCCAGTACAAAGAGGCGTGGCACCTGTTGACCAATGAAAGTCAGAAAATGGAGGTATCGTGACCAGCAATAACCCAAAGCAAGGCAGCGAGGAGACTCCGCTAGGTGCAGATCGATCCGGCAAGAGATCGCGTGTGCGACCAGGCTATATCAATTTCGGTTCGCACCTGGACCCTTACGACAGCCTAAGTGCCAGAATAAGAGCTGAAATCGACCGACGTTTATGCCTTCCTGGAGAAGGCACCCGGAAATAGCTGGTCCAGCTCGTGATCACGCCATCTAATGCATCAAAGGGGGGACAAATGCCAAGGTCTGGTAACAAAAGGTTGAGAGTAAGGCAAAATAGAGGTCAGCACCAACGTACAAGAACTACCCGCGGAACCCGGGTCATGTCAAAAATATGGCTACACTGGATGGGCCAGGCAAACCACATGAAATCCGCGGTTGCCAAACAGTCTTGAATATTGAGGTAAGGGATGGGAGGAGAAAGTCGTGATGGAAATGATGGAAAAGATCGGATGGATCGTCTTCACAGGCAGCCTGGCAGGCGTGCTACTTCTGGTCATATACGTTTTTACAGCATGACCCGCCCGTTTATGAGACGCACAACAGCCAAAACAGGAGGAGGTTTGCATGGAAACTAACTTCAACATGTTTGCCAAGAAAATGAATGGGGCCATCCAACTCACGCTTTCCGGCAAACTTGACGAATCAAGCGCCCTGGACGTCTTGCGTTTTCTCAATCTTTACGCAAGAGCGAATCAACCTATCGTCATGGACCTCGGCGATCTTTCTCCGGCCCACAATCACGGGCTGAATACACTAAAAACAGGGCTTCGCACACTTACACAGTTAGGCCACCCGATTCACCACACCGGAGAAAGAGAAGTTCTCAACCTGTAAATTCATTGCAAGAGCCCTGAACCTCAGCCACGAATTAGCCCGGCCCGCCACCTCTTGCAAGCCGAACCCCTGCCCTCCGTGATAAGGGATAGTATTGCATCTGATTATTAATACCCACTGGCTTACCCTACATCATCTATTTTTAGCATAATAAATGTTACTTATAGACTTTCACATATTATATTTCACAAGGCCAGAGGGAGGAGGCTGTATTGTAATACGCCGACGACCGATAACGCTGTGAAATTTAATATGTGAAAGTCTATACCTCGGAAGGTCACAAATTGCGCTTTTCTCGGTGAGTCATAAGCATCAAGAGCAAGGCGCGAAGGCGCGGAATAACTGGCTATTGCAAGCCTGAGCAACACGGCTATTGATGTTCATGGCCGGCGAAAAAGTGTCATTTGGGGCCTTTCGAGGTATATACCTACGTTCTGACGCTCGACGCTCATGGCCGCCAGCCCAAAAGTGAAACAGAAGTGGAGAAAGGGGTATTTTTATTGCGAATCAGTGAAGATTGAGGAAGATTGCGGAAGATCAGGGAAGTTCCGGGCTTGACATTTTGCAGAAACAATAGTATCCGCCTAAACAATGGTAATTGCGTCTCAGGAATGGCCAGGTTGTCTTTCTGTCTCGGCCGAACATGTTCCGATACAGGCTGATGAAAAAAGAGGCAACGTCGCTCAAACACCAGGTCTTAAGATAATATAAATCATAAGGCCAGAGGGAGAAAATAGCCCTTTTGGCTTTTCGGTATTGTCGATATGTCTCCCGTTTTCTCAGAATGGGTTACAGGATACGCGGGTTGTAGACGTGGGCTGTAACTGAAGGGGCGGAGCTGTGTGTTTTTGAGTTTCCTGTCTTTGGCTCCGCTTAACCCGGCATGCCAACATTCCATTATTCCAATTGTAAGCGAAGCGAATTAAGTTTAATCCACAGATTTCGCAGATTACATGGATTATTCGTAGCCGTTCACGGGCAGCTCAATGCCTTAATTTTACCACAGAGGCACAGAGGACACAGAGTTTAGGGGTTTTTTCCCTGGCCGGGAGACGACGGCCAGGGAAAAGCATCCGTCCGGCTTCGCCGGGTGAAATTGCTTGCACGGCTGCCACAAAGGTGGTGTCAAGACAATGAGGCGTGGGATAATTGCCCGAAGGGCAGCGTTTTTTTGCCCGATCGCCGTCT
>JAUVJO010000110.1 GCA_030592345.1 Deltaproteobacteria bacterium | reverse complement strand
GTGAGTCATGAGCATCAAGAGCAAGGCGCGAAGGCGCGGAATAGCTGGCTATTGCAAGCCTGAGCAACGCGGCTATTGATGTTCATGGCCTGCGAAAAAGTGTCATTTGTGGCCTTTCGAGGTATATTAATATAAATTCAATTCTCGAGGGTTTCCACCATTTTGTCAAGCGTGGACCGTATTGTTGTGTTGTAATGCTTTAGGGCAAACGGGGGATAGGCGGGCCACTTTTTCCCCCACATCCCGCACTTTGACATTACCTATAGACTTTCACATATTAAATTTCACAAGGCCAGAGGGAGGAGGCTGTATTGTAATACGCCGACGACCGATAACGCTGTGAAATTTAATATGTGAAAGTCTATAGCGTTAAACATGCTCAATGGTTGACAAGTTCACGGAAATAGGCTATAGGCAATTTTTAACATAGAATAAATCCCACCTTTTGTTACCAGATCTGAAGGGGCAAGAAATCCGGGTGTAACACAGATGGAGGAAAAAGCCATGTTTGCAAGAGAACAAAGGCGTCACACGATGGATCGAAGAGATTTTCTGAAACTATCCGGCATATTGGGTGTTGGGGTCGCTACTGGTGGCCTGCTGCCGGTTTCAGAAAGCGTGGCCTTCAGCAGAAAGCTCTACAAGGTCACTGAAACAAAAATGGGTATGGGGACATTTGTTTCCATGACGGTCATGCATCCGTCTAAGATTCAAGCAGAAGAGGTGATCGGGATGGCCTTTGAGGAAATGGATAGGGTCACCAGCTTGTTGGACCGTTACCGATCCGACTCTCCCATTGGTGTGCTTAACAAGGAGGGAGTGCTGCTCGATGTGCCGTCTGAAGTCGCTCAAGTGGTTGCCCGTTCCCTCTATTTCCATAATATCAGCGATGGGGCCTTTGACATAACCGTGCAACCGCTCGTCGACTTGTACAAGCGCAATTTTCACGCTCACAACAGCCCTCCGTCGAAAGGTGATCTTGATAAGGCGCTCGCCTTGGTTGACGCCAATGCCGTATCATTTGACGGCAAATCGATCCGATTCAAGAAAGAGGGTATGGGAATTACCCTGGATGGCATTGCCAAGGGTTACATCATCGACAAGGCGGCTGAAGTTATCAAGAGCAGTGGTATTGAACATGCCCTGATCAATGCGGGTGGCGATATTCGCGCAGCAGGCGGTAAAAAGGTCGGCACGCCCTGGAAGGTTGGGATTCAGAACCCGGAGAAGGAAGGCCAATATCCGGATGTTGTCAAGCTGGCAAACGGTGCTGTGGCGACTTCAGGTAACTATGAGATCTATTTTGACAAAGAGAAGCTCTATCACCATATTGTTAATCCAAGCACAGGGGTTTCGCCGAGGCAAACCTCCAGCGTCACTGTGATCGCTTCCAATGTCACAGACGCTGATGCCTTGTCCACCGCGGCTTTTGTGTTAAAGCCTGAGGCAGGAAAGCGTTTCATTGAAGGTTTGCCTGGCACTGAATGCCTCATCCTGGACCGTAACAGAACACCCGTTTCCTCAAAGGGGTGGCCCAGTTAGATAATCTGCTAATAAATGGAAAAAGGCCGCCGATCATGGCGGCTTTTTTTGTGGGCATTGTTTTCCCCCCAAAAAAAAGGCTAATCGCATCGCTTGCGATTAGCCTCTAACAGGAGGAAAGCGAATGAAGAAAATTCTTCACTGCGCTTCTTAATTATTTACTAAGCAATAATGATGCCAACCTCTCATATCTAAGGAACTGTTTCACCTTCAAAAGCGTTTCATAGACCAACCAGGTGACTAACAAACTGATCTTTCTGCGGATAATAGAAGACGATATTTTTTTCTATCGAACATTATCAGACCAAAATCGGCCAGCCAAGTTGACGCTTGCACGTTTCAAAGTTTGTAATCTGTACAGTTTTTCATACAACCCACCGCCAGATAATTTCTAAACAGTTGATATTATATCGAATGGTCTGCGGTGCCAACTTTTCATACAAGCCGGGCTCGGGCCATATTCAAGCTCCTGATTTTAAGATCAAAAGAACAAAGTGCCAACTTTTCATACGCTGAGCCTGGCATTGGGCGTATCTCTGACTTGGGGGGAGTCAACAACTCTTCTGCATCCTTCCGGAATTCGGTAGGCAGGAGTACTGGATGATGGGTAGGCGTTCACAGGTTCAGAGTTGACCGTTCAGGGTTATCTTTCTGTAGGCGTTGCCAGGTTCTGGGTTCGCCGTTCAGATTTTCGGTTAACCCTGAACGCTGAACCTCTGAACCCGTAAACGGTTACGATACCATGTTTCTTTTTTCAACTTTAGGCACTTTAGCTCACTTTAGGCACTTGATGAACTCCAAACTGTGTTTCTTCAAACGATACTGCAAGTTAGCACGAGGAATACCCATGAGGCTGGCCGCACGAGACTGCACATTATTCGACAGCGAAAGGGCTTTTTGAATCAGTTTTTTTTCAATGGCGTCCAGCGTTTCAGGAAGAGCGGATAGCTTATCCCAGTCTATTGGTATTTCAAGGTCTGAAAAACTTACCAGGCCCTTGGGCAGGTCGTCCAGGGTGATCTTTTTTCCCTTGCTCAAAAGTACGGCCCGCTCAATGGCGTGTTCCAACTCCCGCACATTGCCTGACCAGCGATGATTGCACAAGAAGCGCATGGCTTCAGGGGAAACAGATCTTTCTTCATAAAGAACTTCATGGGCATATTTGTTCACAAAATGGGTTGCCAGGAGGGGGATGTCCTCGGAGCGCTCTCTAAGGGGAGGCAGATTAACGTGAACCACATTGAGGCGGAAAAAGAGGTCTTCTCGAAAACTGTGCTGTTTCACCTCATCTCTCAGGTCCTTATTTGTGGCTGCGATCAAACGCACATCCACAGCAATTGTTCTGGTGCCACCTACGCGCTCAAAGCTCATATCTTCAAGGACTCGCAAGAGCTTTATCTGCACAGCGGCCGGCACTTCGCCGATCTCATCCAGGAATAGAGTGCCACCGTCTGCCATCTCAAAACGGCCCTTTCTCATGGCAATGGCACCAGTAAAGGCCCCCTTTTCATGACCAAAGAGCTCACTTTCTAACAAGGTCTCGGTGAGTGCCGCACAACTGACTGTCACCAATGGCTTGTCCCGGCGCGGACTGTTATAATGAATCGCCTTTGCAACCAGTTCCTTGCCGGTGCCGCTCTCACCAGTGATCAATACCGTGGCCTTGGTGTGAGCGACCCTGCCAATGATATCAAAGACAACCTGCAAGGACTTGCTTTTACCAACAATGTTGTCAAAGCTGTGGCGGGTTGACAATGCCTGGACAAGGCGCTTGTTCTCTTTTACGATCCTGTACGTACCAACCGCCTTATCCACGATCTGCTTCAGCGTTTCGTTCTGAAAAGGCTTCTGGATGAAGTTGAAGGCACCGAGTTGCATGGCCTCAACGGCCCTCTCGACGGTTCCGTACGCTGTCATCATAACCACTGGCAGGTCGGGTAGCCTTTCCTTGATGCACCGGAGAAACTCTACGCCGTCCATGGAGGGCATCTTCATATCTGTGAGGATAAGATCCAGCTCTGTGGATTCCAGAATCTCAAGGGCAACCTGAGCGCTGCTTGCAGTAAGGGTCTCATATCCCTCTTCTGACAGGAAGGCACTCAAGACAACAAGGTAGTTCTTCTCATCATCGACGATAAGTATGGTTTCCATGGGTCCCTTTCTGTTCGTTACAACGTCAAACCTATAGATTTCCACATATTTAATTTCACAGCGTTAAGGTCGTCGGCGTATTACAATACAGCCGCCTCCCTCTGGCCTTGTGAAATTTAATATGTGAAAGTCTATATACCTCGAAAGGCCACAAATGACACTTTTTCGCCGGCCATGAACATCAATAGCCGCATTGCTCAGGCTTGCAATAGCCAGCTATTCCGCGCCTTCGCGCCTTGCTCTTGATGCTCATGACTCACCGAGAAAAGCGCAATTTGTGACCTTCCGAGGTATAAATCCCTGATCCCCAAAAAATTATACAGGCAAATCGACAGTAACCCGAGCGCCTTTTTCAGGGCCGTTTTCGATGCGGACCGTGCCGCCATGGCTTTCCACGAATTTCCTTACGATGGGAAGCCCAAGGCCGCTTCCTTTCTCCTTTGTGGTAAAAAAGGGCTGCCAAATCTTCTCTAGTGTCTCATCGGGAATTCCCTTGCCTTGGTCGGCAAACACAACCGTTACGGTATCTCCCCTGTTATGGAGTTCAATAGTTATGGTGCCTCCTCCGGGCATGGCCTGCATGGCATTCATCAAAATGTTCAAAAAAGCCTGGTACAGCAGCCCCGGGTCAGCTTGTATATCAGGGACATGGGTTGTAAATCGCTTCCAAATCCTGTAGCCATTGCTGTTGATCTCCGGAGCCAGGAAATTCAGGTTTTTCTCCAGGACCTCCACCACCTTGCAAGGCATCAGGTTCAGTGTTGGCGGCCGTGCAAAATTTAAAAAATCAGTCACAATACGGTTCAGGCGCTTGGTTTCTTGCACAATGACGTCCGCAAATTGCTCTAGTTGATCTGTGCGGGTCAACTTCCGTTTTAGAAACTCTGCTGTGCTGCTAATAATCCCCAGAGGGGTCCGTATCTCATGAGAGACTGCGGCTACCATTTCACCGAGGCTTGCAAGACGTTCAGCTTGATTCAATTTTTGCTTCAGAAAGAGACGTTCCTCAGCCCGTTTCTCAATGATTTGTTCTCCTCGTTTCACAACATAACGGAGAACAACAAAGAGGAGCCCCATAATCACAATAGAGATAACCATGACACTGTACTTGAAGTTAGCAATCGTCCGGTAATCTTCCGAGAGGTCTTGAACAATCTCGAAAACGCCGAGGATGGGACCCTCAATGTTTGACAGTGGCTTTTCAGCCCTCAGCGGCACATAAGTTAGCAGCTTGCTTTCTTTCGGGACCCCGATAAGCATCCTCCAGAACCCTCCACTTCGAATCAGCCTTGAACTTGAATTGCCAAGCAGGGCCCGCCGATAATCCTTGCCACCTAGCCCTTCTTCTCCTACCAGTTTCTCATCGAAGCTGTAAAAGACTACGTTTTTTTTCCGCGCAAATATGTTGACCTCCTCCACACTGAAACTGTGAAGGGTGTTCCTCACAACCTGGTCCAAACGCTCAAACAGCACCTTATTGCGCAGTTCAATGACTTGACCAAACTGAAGGGCCGCCGGGATAATAAACTGGATGAAGACCTGATGATTGAGGTTCTCTGCCATTAACAGGGCGTAATCTTCACTCTTCCTTATGAGTACTGTTTCGGCCCGACGTGCAATCACGATGGATAGGACCAAGGTGCCTAAGAGGATCACGATGAGGCTTGTAAACGTAAAATACTTTACAAGCTTAAACGGCCTTATTTGCTCTATGTCTTTTTTGTCCTTCATGCTCATTAATCACTACGGTTGTCGCCCGAAAACACCCTTCCTATAGACTTTCACATATTAAATTTCACGAGGCCAGAGAGAGGAGGCTGTATTGTAATACGCCGACGACCGATAACGCTGTGAAATTTAATATGTGAAAGTCTATAGGAAAGGTCAAGGCTAAAGTCAAGCTAATGCTTTATTTTCATTGACAGTATCTCTGCAAGCCAATAGTCTGAAAATCAAGGCCAAGATCGAACTTTTCGGTTTCCGGACATTTATGAAGCGTATTCTCACCATTGCAGGTTCAGACTCGGGCGGAGGTGCCGGTATTCAGGCTGATCTGAAAACGATCACGCTCCTTGGCGGCTTTGGCATGAGCGTGCTCACTGCCATAACAGCACAGAATACAAAGGAAGTCAGTGCCATCCATGCCTTGCCTCCAGCATTCATTGGGGAGCAACTCGATGCAGTCCTTTCAGATATCGGTGCAGATGCTGCAAAGACCGGGATGCTTTTTAGTACCCCCGCAATTGAAGTCGTAGCTGAAAGGCTCTCAGCCCATGGCATCAGGAAGTTGGTGGTGGATCCGGTAATGGTGGCAAAAGGGGGCGATACGTTACTTGTCGAGGATGCCAGAGAAACCCTTGCCAAACGCCTCATCCCTATGGCCCTGGTTGTGACTCCGAACATCCCGGAGGCACAAGTCCTTTCAAAGAAGGCGATCAGCACGGAAGAGGACATCCGTGAGGCTGCACGCGTTATCCACGCCATGGGTGCCAGGTATGTGTTAATCAAGGGTGGGCACCTGAAAGGCCCTGCCAAAGATATGTTGTACGACGGGAAGGATTTCTTTGAGTTCTCACAAGAACGCATTCATACACCCCACACCCACGGCACGGGATGTGTTTACTCTGCTGCCATTGCCACATACCTGGCCATGGAGCTTGAGATCAAAGATGCCGTAAGGCGGGCCAAGGACTTTGTCCATACGGCTATCCGTTTTGCCCTTCCGTTTGGAAAGGGGCACGGCCCCACCAATCTATATGCCCCATTTGCCCGCGAGCAGGAAAAGTACCGGGTCCTTGAAGCCCTGAAGGAAAGCCTGGTTCGACTCCAGCAAGCACCTGTAGCCAACCTCGTGCCAGAGGTGCAGTCTAATCTGGGCTATGGTCTTCCCTTTGCCGAGACCCACGCTGATGTGGCTGCCTTTCCCGGCAGGCTGGTCAGGTTGGGGGATAGGATTGTATCAGTGAGCAGCCCGTGCTTTGGCGCGTCCGGACACGTTGCCAGCATTATCCTGACAATGATGCGTTATAACCCTCAATTTCGCTCGGCCATGAATATCCGTTTTTCGGAGGCGAGCATCAGGAAGTGCCACGCCCTGGGCTGGAAGGTAGGCTCCTTTGACCGCGCTCATGAGCCTGAGGATGTAAAGGACCGGGAAGGAGGCACCCTTGAGTGGGGCACAGAGACCATCCTGTCGCAGGAAACCGAGATTCCGGACGTGATCTATGACCATGGTGAGGTCGGCAAGGAACCCATGATCCGAGTCCTGGGAAGAACCCCGCAGGAAGTCGTGGACAAGGTAGTTCAGTTATTCTCAGCACGCCCATAATTGGGACCTGTGCGGTAAAATCTCACATAACCGTTCTGGGGCAAGGTGAGGCTTGAGCCCCAGTTTATTGGGATGAAATCTGCTTGACACACAAGTCCGTTTCTTGCACAGTCCGTGAATCAAGCACTGAGTTACTATTTTTTGCACATTAGAAAGGAGAAATTTGGATGCAAACAAAAGGTATGAGATGGCTTTTGACACTGTTAGCGGTTCTGGCTCTGGCATTAGTTTGCTCGCCAATAATGGCAGGAGAAAAGAACCCCTCAGAAAAAAAAGTTGCCGTGGTTAACGGAACAGTGATCACACAGGCTGAGTTTGACAGGGAGATGCACGCGGCCCAACGGCGGTTTTCCAGCATGGGAAAGCCGCACTCCGATTCCCAGTTATCAGCAATCAAAAAGGACACGCTTGAAGGACTTATCGATCGTGAGTTGCTGTATCAGGAAAGCCAGAAAAAGGGAATCAAGATTGACGATGCCGCGGTGAAGGAAGAAATGGAGACACTGAAAAAACGATTTCCCAGCGAGGCTGAATTCAAGAACATGATGAGTGTCATGAACCTCATCGAGGCCACCCTGAAATCCCAGCTTATGCGGGGGATGGCCCTTCAAGAATTTGTCGACAAAGAATTGGTTCAAGAAGTTGCGGTCTCTGACAAAGAAATCAAGGACTATTATGATAGTCACCCGGACTTTTTCAAACAGCCCGAGCAGGTGCGGGCCAGCCACATTCTAATCAAGGTTGATTCCCAGGCGGACGAATCACAGAAGGCCGAAGCCCGAAAGACACTTGAAAAAATCCAGCAAAAACTAAAGAAGGGGGAAGATTTCTCGGCCCTTGCCAAAGAGTCCTCTCAATGTCCCAGCAGTGACAAAGGTGGGGACCTGGGCTATTTTAAGCAAGGCCAAATGGTGAAACCTTTTGAAGACGCGGCCTCTGCTTTGAAACCGGGTGAAGTGAGCGACATAGTGGAGACCAAATTCGGATACCACCTGATAAAGGTGGTGGACAAAAAACCTGAAGGTACGATCCCTTACAAAGACGTCAAGGACAAGATTAAGCAACATATAAAAAGTGAGAAAGTTCAGGAAAAAGTCAGTTCGTATGTTGCGAAACTGAAAGAAAAAGCAAAAGTGGAGAGATTTCTGAGTGAAGCAACGAAATAACTAAAGGGCGCATCCTCAACTGGGGGGTGCGCCCTCTTGAAATCACTTGCGCAGTATTTGTGGAGTATTGGAGTATATCAAGTGCCTAAAGTGAACTAAAGTGAGCTAAAGTGCCTAAAGTTAAAAGACAAAACGAGTAATAAAACAGTTTCTTCAAGTCCTTAATTTTAGCTTACTTTAGCTCACTTTAGACACTTTAGCTCACTTTCTTTCTTCTCAATCTCGTCTTCAGGCAAACAGGTTGCTCCGGTCCAGACTCCTGTATTGAATCGCTTCTGAGACATGGTGCGGTGTGATGTCCGGGGTCTGCTCAAGGTCTGCAATGGTTCTTGCAATCTTTAGTATCCGATTAAAGGCACGGGCAGAGAGTCCAAGCTTGTCAATGGCCATTTCAAGCAGGCTGTGCGAATCCTGGTCTATGGGACAGTATTTTTTGATCTGACGGTTGTTCATCTGGGCATTACAGTAGATCTTGGTCCGCCTTAGCCTCTCAGATTGTATGGCACGGGCTCGATTCACCCGATCTCTAATGGCAGCAGAGGTTTCGGCCTCATCTTGAGAGGCCAGATCCTTATATCGCACGGCAGGGACTTCCACATGGATATCAATACGATCCATGAGAGGGCCGGAGACCTTGGAACGGTACCGATGAATCCTCGTGTCAGTGCACGTGCACTCATGATTGGGGTCGGAGAAGTATCCGCACGGGCACGGATTCATGGCTGCCACCAGCATGAACGTGGCCGGGTAAG
>JAUVJO010000120.1 GCA_030592345.1 Deltaproteobacteria bacterium | reverse complement strand
TAGGAGATCGATTTCGGAAATGCCACCAGACACATCTATACGCCTCAAAAGGCTAAAGAAAATTCTAAAAAAGGACGATGAAAAATACTTATTCCCATGCATTACGGATTTGGTCGCAAATGGACTCACATTAGCACGATTCACTGACGAAGATCATACACCTTCACGTCAAGACATAACTCAGTTCATAGCAGCCTGGTTCAAATACATCGGGTTAACATCTGATGAGTGTCGGGATTGGATGATTAAATACTGTGTCGAGGTGCTCTCCATCATATCGTCCAGTTCCAAATCAAAGATACGGCATAGTACAAAGTCTAACATCAAGTACATTTACAAGTCCGATGTCACTCTTGATTGCGGATGTGAAAACAATCGTTTTAAGGCATCCTGTGAGAAAACCTGCCCTGTGTATGAAGAGATGTCCAACAAACACGGGGAGCGGCTGGCAAAAGAAGCTAACCGATCTTATGAACTTCAGCCAATAAAAAGATATACTCAAGTGTTTGTCCCACACGTCCCAGTTAAGGAGAAATACAGGGACCAGTTTGAAAAAGCCTGGGAAGTTGTCCTCGACAATATCAACAAAGGGGTTGCCATAAAAAACATTGTCACTGTCTTGAATGAGCGTGGACTGAAAACCAGGACGGGAAGGGAATGGACTTTTTCAATCCTCCAGGCTGAATTGAAAAAGCATGATGTTAATATAGAAAAGTTAAAGAGTAATCCCGCAAAATGACGCCATGAGCATAACCAATTGAACGTAATGGCCCTGCTAAAAACGACCTGAAAGACTTTTAGTGGTGTCCATCCAAAAATCAGTAACTTCTCAAAAAGTCCGGGTACGCTTTAGGTTATGGCAACAAGCCTCCGGGCAAGGAGAACCGCTGAACTTCGGCCTCCAACCCGCCTGCCACTGCGAGGCACGAGCGGGCAGGTGCCTTAAGTAGCTGGCTGGTTAGGTATCATATGCAATGGTCCCGCCACAGGCGGGATTCAGCGATTCTCCTTGCCCGGCGTAGCAACATATTTGCGACTGTCGGTAGATTACCCTGGCTTTTTGAGAAGTTACAAAAATCATACATAATTGATTGAATTAATAAAGAAATAAGTACATTTTGGGGTTGACAGGAACGTACATCCTTTGCTTTGTTGAAAAAAAGGATGAAGCGTGCTATAGAGCTTAGATAATGATCCTGGCAAGGCCAGAGTTAGGTCTCCGAGTCTGGATGTTTGTAATCTTTTGATATGAGATGGGTATCTTTGTCCATCCATGATACGCTTCGGTTTTGAAGGAACTCTTGTAATATCAACCCGATATCCCGATTGAAATGGGGTCAATAAGGAGACTGTGATGCGATCTGTTCCGTTTGAAAGAACCCAATCCCAAATTCTTGTAAATGACTTTGTACGGTCTGTTTACAACTGGATGGCCGTAGGCCTGGGCCTAACCGGGCTTGTTGCCTTCTACGTGGCAAACAGCCCGTCCATGCTGCAACTGATCTTTGGCAATCGGCTCATTTTTTTCGGTTTGATAATAGGAGAATTGGCACTTGTCTTTTCTATCAGCGCCAGAGTAAACAAAATGAGTGCCTCCACTGCTACGGCCCTGTTTGTATTGTATGCCGCACTTAACGGAGCCACTCTGTCCTCGATTTTCCTGATCTATACCCAATCTTCTATCACAAGCACGTTCCTTGTCTGCGCCGCCACTTTTGTGGTTTGCAGCGTTTACGGTATGACCACAAAACGCGATCTAACATCACTCGGCGGGTTCTGCATCATGGGCCTGGTCGGTATTATCATTGCCTCCCTGGTTAACCTGTTTCTTCGCAACTCCGGCATGAGCATGATTATCAGCTACATAGGTGTTATTGTCTTTGTGGGACTGACCGCCTACGATACGCAGAAGCTAAAAACCATGGCCTTGAGCCAACCCGCCGGTCTTGACGGTGCCGTGATCCGGAAAGGGGCAATTCTCGGAGCGCTTTCTCTCTACCTTGATTTCATAAATCTCTTTCTCATGCTTTTGAGGATATTCGGTTCAGGGAGGGATTAGGCCAAGCGGAATCTCAAAAAAAATCGTGTGCATGTCAACACATATATCAACACATGTAAAGAAGGGTAAAATCACACTAATCCAGACGGAAAAGGAGATGTTATGTGGAAGCCGGATTCTGAGAAAGTCAAAAGCTTTTTTACACTGGATAGGACTATCTATATTGTACTCTTTTTTCTTTCCCTTGTCGGAATAGGGATCTCTGATTTCTCCGCCAAAGACGGCCTATGGTACTGGCTGGCCATGGTACCGATATTCGGAGGTGTCAGCATATACAACGAATGGCACCAGGCACGCCAAACAGGTGACAAGACAAAAAATATCGTCGTCAGGCAACTAATGCATTGGCTTGCTCTTGCCCTTGCGGTTTATCTCGTTTACATATTGCAGAGTACCGGCAGGATGAACATGGAAAATGCCGGCCTCGTAGTACTTCTCGCGTTAGCGCTCACAACTTTCCTTGCTGGCGTACACTTCAACTGGCGTTTTGCCATATTCGGACTAGTACTCGGGGCCACGGCAGCAGCCGCCGCTGTAGTGGAACAGTTCTTCTGGATAATGTTTCTACTGGCGCTGATCGCAGGTGTTATCGTCATCTTTTACACAAAAAAGGCTTAAGGAAACCATTCACGGGTTCAGAGGTTCAGGGTTCACCGATTAAACAGGGTTCCCTTCGGGACACGGTGTTGGGTTTGGGTGTTAAGATCAAGCCTCATTTCAAGATCATTCCTTTTCATATCAGCCGCTTAAAGTGGCCCGACCCCAGTTCCCGCCCCAGTTCCCGCAAAAAATCTTAGCGGCGAGGGCCATAATACGTTCCATTATGCATTTCCTTGCGTATCGCGTTGAATTCCTCTTCGTGAGCCAGAAAGACACCCACCACTTCAGGATCAAAGTGCTTCCCATTTTCGGCAATAATTATTCCCTTGGCCTTCTCGTGGGTGTAAGCCTCCTTGTATACACGCTTTGACGTAAGGGCATCATACACATCAGTCAAGGCAACAATCCTGGCTGACAGCGGTATGTCTTCTCCCTTAAGACCGTTTGGATACCCGGTACCGTTCCATTTTTCATGGTGAAAATAGGCAATCTCCATTCCAAGAGTAACGAACGATCGGCCCCCAACCTCTTCATTAACTGCCTTAAGGACATCTCCGCCAATGACCGGGTGGCGTTTTATCACCTCGAACTCTTCGGCGTCGAGTTTACCTGGCTTAAGCAGTATGGCGTCAGGGATGCCCACCTTTCCAATATCGTGAAGAATTGACGAAAAGTAAATATCCTCTATGTATTGCTCTGTAATATAATTTTCGTGCTTTGGTTTTTCGGCCAGTGCCCTCGCAATGATTCTGGCATATTCCCGGATCCTTTCCAGGTGGGCCCCAGTCTCTTCATCCCTGTATTCCGCGAGTTTTGCCAGCCCAAGGATGGTGCCACTCCTGGCATTCTCGATATCCTTAAGAGACTCGATCAGTTTATTTGCCAATCTCTTTCTCTCGGTGATATCTCTGATCACCATTTGAAATCCAACCAACTCGTCTCCTTTCTTAATGCGTTTTGCGTTACACTCCACATCAAAGACCATGCCATGTTTATTTACGATTCTGAACTCAAAGTCCTTTACCTCGCTCCCGTCCAGGAGCCTTGGAAGCATCTGCTTTTCCACTTGGAGAACGTCGTCCGCATGGACCCACTTTTTGAAGGTAAATTCTTTCCCGGTCGTGTACGGAATTCCGATGGTGCTGTAGAAACGGGGGTTTGCCATAAGTATCTTGTCGTTTGCGCCAACCAGTATCACAACATCAACGATGTTTTCATAAAGCTCCCTGTAACGCAGCTCAGACTCCTCCAGGTTCTTATAAAGCCTGGCGTTTTCCAGCGAAGTGGCGATTTGGGAAGTTAAGAGCTTGAGCATTTCCATGCGCTCAATGGTGAACGCATCGGTGATGAGATTGTTTTCCAGATAGAGGATGCCTGATAGCACGGATTTGTGAATAATGGGTGCACACAAAACAGACTTGGGCCGGCAGGTCAAAATATAAGGGTCATTTGTGAAACGGCCTTCCAGGGCAGCATTGTTAAGAACCACATACTCCCAGGTCCTGGCCACGTAATTAACGATGGCAGACGACAAATTATTGCTTTCCTCTACTGGAACCGAATGCAATACCGGCACGTTTTCCTGCTCCAGCCCTCCTTCAGCCTCAATCAGCAGCTTGCCCCCGGATTCCAGAACCAGGGCTCCTTTTTGGGCCCCTGCGTTTTCGATCACTATATTCATTAATCGACCCAGCAGCTTGTCGAGAACGATCTCACCGGATATGGCTTGTGAGGCTTTCATGACCGAAGCCAGGTCCAGACCTTCCCCTGCACCCATCTCCGTTGTTGTCACGGTAAAATCGGGCTTTGGGGTTTCAGTTATGGCCATTAATGAACTACTATCAATAAGCAATTGTCCATATCGCGAATCCAGATCCTTGGCCTTAGCCGTAGCGCCCCATCTCAGGTAGCCATAACGGGCATCTTGCATGTAGGCCCTGGCGATCTTAGTGTTCCCTCTTTCAAAATAGAATCTTGCTGCCAGTTCATTTGCCATGGATTCTTCGTTGATGTATTCGTTCGCCTTGGCCAGTTCAATGGCTTTGTCGTAATACTTCTTCGCCTTGGCATCCTTGCCCAGGACCCGCATGCGCTCTGCCTCAACAAGATAAAACTTGTGCAGATGATTCATCGGCGCATGACGCGCCCATTTCTTCATCTTTTTCTGGTTGACAGTAACTTTCTTGAGGATGCTCCTTTGTTCGGCCTTTTCTGAATCAACAAACACTGCAAGCCGGGCCAGAGAATCGTAGAGATGGAAGACTGGAACCCCAATAAACCCCACCACACTGTCCAGATATTTCTCCGCCATTGCTGCGTTTTCAACTGCCTCACTATACTTCTGAAACAGATAACAGACAAAAAGCCTATTGGAATATAAGTTGCACAGTGTCGTTCTGTCATTTGCTTGCAGATGAAGGGGAAGCATATGCTGCTCGTCATAATGCTTACCAGTCAAAGAATGTGGATTTTCAGATTGTCCCATCAAGTTTGCTACAGTCTGCCAATATATTTTGTGCATATGAAAAGATGTTTTATGCTTGAGTCGACTAATCGCATCGCTGTATCGAGCCATGTCTTGCTCAACACCGGCCAGTTCTCTGCCCGATACAAATGAGTGATAGCAACAAAAAAATGCACTATGGCCGGCGTATTCAAAATCTCCTGTTTCCAGTCCGGCTTGAAAGCTTTCCAGAAAATGTTTTACAGTTTTCTGGACATGCTCTTTCCAATGAATGATGAATCCATAAACCATGTGGATTGTCCTGGCTTTCGATTCTTTGGCATCGGACCGTTCCAACACTCTTAATGCCAGTTGGCCAAATCGATAGCCAAGCCCAATGTTTCCTACCACCCCGCAGAGAATCATCCCGTAGACCGCATATGAAAAGGGGGACTCAGGGGCATTGCCATACCTGGCTGAGAAAGTCACTATTCTAAATACGATCAGAGGCAGCAAATCAGGATCAGCAAAATATGCGACAGAACCTATACGGTTCAGCATCCGCGTGGATACCAACCTAATCGGATCATTCATCAGCGGCAAGTCGGCTAAACTCTCGATTCCCTTCCCGGCCATCGTTAACTTTGTTCTAATAAAACCCCGCGCCACATGCAGCTTGTTCGGCTTTTCCGGAAATCTCACCCCTAACTGTCTCAGAACTGCTAACCCAATTTTCAGCGCTTCAGTCAGCTCGTATTGTGCTTTACATGCCTCAATCTGAATTTCATAGACCTTCACCTTGTCCAGCAGCGTCCGTGCCTGTTGCAGCACCACTTGAACAAATCTTTCCATCTGGTGATATTTGGCGCAAAGATATGCTGCTTCTGCTGCTTGTACATATATCTTCAATGTGAAGTCATATTCCCTCTCCCAGTTGTCTTCCCCCAATAGTCCGATGCCAACCTGCAAGTAATTGAACGCAGGCCCAAACGCTGCTGATGCTTTCGCCTTTCTGCCGGCCATCAGGTTCAATTTAGCCAATTCATCCCGGTCTGACTGACGATTGATAAGCTCCTGTCCCAAGTTCAGTTGGTTGACAATATCGAACATCCTCTCTTCCCGTTGGTCGGCCGGGGTCTTTTGCAACAGATATTGACCTACCTGCCGGTGTACGGTTTTTCTTTCTGTTTCGGCAATCAAAAAATAGGCTGCTTGCTGAATACGCTCGTGTGAGAACATGTATTCAACAGTTTGTCCAACTGCCGGATCTATCAAATCCAAATAAATCCACTTGTACGCATCGCCAAGGGGGACGACGAGACCTTCCTTAACAGCTTCCTGCAGGGATGCCGCAGTCTGATCGAGAGGCTTCTGGTAAACCATTGCCAGGGTCTGTAGCTTAAAGCGATTACCGATACATGATGCCAATTGCAACACTGCCCGTGTTTTCTCACTTAACCGTTGAATCCTTTCTGCCATCAGTTCGACGACATTATCAGTAATACCAAGCGCTTGAATCTGGCCCAGATCCCACTTCCAACCGCCTCTCCTTTCATCTCCGCGAGTGGGTGGAACACCTCTCCTGTCATCCCCCATACTGGGGGGAGTAAATACCAACATCTTTTCTTCGTAAAGCGATTTCAGAAACATCTCTATGAAGAAGGGATTGCCACCTGTTTTCTGTAGGACCAGTTCGGCCAAAGAACTTACTTTTCCCTTGCTGGTACATAACGAATCAGCGATCAATTGAGTGACATCTTCAAGATTCAGGGGACGCAAAGTCAATTGGTTGATTGCAGCGACTTGTTTTCTAAGCGCATCTTTTCTAAGCACATCTTTTCTAATCGCATCCAGGGTGATCATCAGGGGATGGCCCGGGTCGACTTCGTTGACGCGATAGGCACCGACGAGAAAAAGATGCCGCACATTCTCATCAGTCATCATGATTTCCATCAGTTTGAGCGAGGAGGAGTCTGCCCACTGGAGGTCATCAAAAAAAATGACCAGAGAATGTTCTGGCTGGCAGAAGACCCGGATAAAGTTTTGAAACACCAGGTTGAAGCGGTTCTGTGCCTCGACAGGACCCAACTCTGGGACCAGAGGCTGTGGGCCGATGATCAGTTCTACTTCTGGAATCACGTCAATGATAACTCGGCCATTGGGGCCGAGCGCGGCCAAGAGCTTCTCCCGCCACCAGGCAAGCCGGGTATCGCTTTCGCTCAACAGGTGCCGCACCAGTTCCTGGAATGCGCTCACTACAGCGCTGTAAGGCATATCCCGCTGAAGCTGGTCAAACTTGCCTGAAATAAAATACCCCCGTTGCTTGGTGATGGGCTTATAAACCTCCTTGGCCAGAGATGTCTTGCCTATGCCGGAATACCCTGCCACCAACAGAAGTTCCCGTCCTCCCATGGCCACTCGCTCAAAGGCATCCATCAAGGTTTCAATCTCTTTTTCCCTGCCGTAAAGTTTTTGGAAAATTTGGAATTTGCCGGAAATATCATGTTGTGCTAGGGGAAAAGGGTCGATATTTCCGGAAGCATTCAACTGATTCAGACATTCTTCCAGATCCGCCTTGATGCCCCAGGCGCTCCGGTATCTATCTTCGGCATTCTTTGCCAACAATTTCATCACAATGTCTGATACGGCCTTGTGGATGTTTTGATCAAGCTTATGAGGTGCTACCGGCTCCTTGGCGATATGAGCATGGACCATCTCGATCGAATCGTTGGATTCAAAAGGCAACTTTTGGCAAAGCAGTTCATAGAGGGTGACACCCAGGGAATAAAAGTCTGTGCGGTAATCTAATGGGCGATTCATTCTGCCGGTCTGTTCCGGCGAAATATAGGCTAAAGTACCTTCCAGGACATTCGGGTTTTTTATTACAGGGGTTTCGTGGGGCAGGAGAGTGGAAATGCAAAAGTCAGTGATTTTCAACTGCCCTGTTTCCCGGTTGATAAGGATATTGGACGGGTTGATGTCTTTGTGGATGATATTTGCAGCGTGTATCTTCCCCAGGGCGTCTGCGGTCTTGATGGCAATGGCGAGAAATTGTTCCGGGTAAAAGGTCCTGTCAGGCGTCAGTGTGTCTAAGGATTTCCCTCCAAAATCCTCCTGTATGATGGCCAGAGTATTCTTATGATCTTCTAAGCTATACGCTTTGACAACGCATTCCAGATCCAGGGCGCGGGTAATTTCATATTCATGCCTATGCCGGGCAAGCTCAACTGGCGAGGGATAATCCTTGTTCAGAATTTTGAGGATAACCGGTCGGTTATCCTGATTCCTGCGTCCTCGACAGATAAGGGTGTTGACATTTTCATGGATTTCGTCGAGAATTTCATAGTCATGTATTTCTATCATCATCAGGCTCCTTTTGCATAAATATATCTCTTTTTAGCAATAAGCTCAACTTTTTTCAGATATGATAACCGTTCACGGGTTCAGAGTTCAAAGGTTCAGGGTTCACCGAAAAGCTGAACCGTTCTACGAGCAAGGCTAACAAGGCTAACGAAAGGTAACCCTTAATTTGTG
>JAUVJO010000394.1 GCA_030592345.1 Deltaproteobacteria bacterium | reverse complement strand
CTGCCTGCCCCGCCCGCCCCGTTCAATTCGAAGACTATTTAACTGGGGTAGGTCCTGTCTAACGAACTTCATTAAGACCCTGCCTGCCCCGCCCGCCCTGTTATATGCTCCATCCTATTTAACCAGGGTAGGTCCCGCCGAGGCTGGATCGTACTGATGCCTGCCCAAACTGCCACGTAGGTAGGCGCTATCGTACTGGGGTGAACTGAACCACCTGCTTCATCGGGGTTAATCCTGTCTGACAAAAAGGAGTGATAGCCGTGGTTTTATCAAAAATGTTCAGGTTTTTTGTAATAACTATGTTGGCCATGTGGCTTTTTCTTTTACCCATATCCTATGCTCAAGAAGACCATCTTGAGGCAGGCGGAACACAGGATGTGGTACTTACACCCGCTGATCAGTTGATCCTTGAATCCATCAGTAGCCTCGCACGAGAACTCAACGGTCGAATCGACAAGATCAATGATCGAATTGACAACTTGTGGATAACCATGTTGGGGGGGTTTTTGGGAGTAATGGCTTTCATTGGAGGTCTCGTGTTTTGGGACCGAAGGACCTTCTTGAAACATGCTCGGGAAGAATGCCGCGACGAGGTGTCAGTTGACCGAAAAAAGGTCGAAGCAATGCTGAAAGCCATGAGGAAGCTCTCGGAGAGATTTCCAGAGGTGCGCGAGGTGCTCAATGGTTTCGGTTTGTTGTGAGAATTAAGTTTACAAGTCACTGACCCTGATATGAATACCGCTGAAAGTCCGCCGTCATGCATTCACTCTGGCAGTTTCGCAGCAATGTCCGGTATTGCCCCCGTATTGTGGCCACTATTGCCCTTGCCTACGCTAAGGCAGCCTTCCGCCGCAGGCGGATTGAGCTTTCTCAGTTTCATCCGGAAACTGAAAAAAATCTGTGAAATCCTGTTAATCCTGCCTGCCCCGTGAAATGCGTAGCATATTTCACTTGGGGTCTAACAAAACAGACGTTTTAATCAACTTCAGCCCTTCAGGAGTCCAAGTCAAGCGTAAGTACAGAAACCCCCCTTCCGCCACAGGCGGATTGGATTTTCTGCCTTTCATCCGGAAAGGCAGAAACCAAAAAAATCCATGAAATCCCGTAAATCCTGTCCAAACAAAAAAAATGGGTATCTCAATCAAACAAATCCAACCAACCGACACCCCTGCATGGGATGCATACGTACACGCCCATCCCCAAGCCACCCTTTACCACCTTTCCGACTGGAAGAACGTCATCGAGAAAACATACGGCCACAAAACCTATTATCTGATGGCCACCAAGAATATCCAGCAACCAGTATCCAGCAATCAGCATCCAGCAACCAACACCCACAAAGTGGTTGGAATTCTCCAACTCGTCCATCTTAAGCATTTCCTTTTCGGCAACAGCCTTGTTTCAATGCCTTTTCTTGACTTCGGAGGCATTCTGGCTGACGATGAACAAACGGAAAAGTGTCTTCTAACAGAGGCAATCAAGCTTGCGCAAAAAGTGAAAGCACATAACATCGAACTCCGCCATATCAAACCCCTTTCATGGTTCAACAACCCGCAACAGTCATTTGTTCACCCAATTAACCCAACAAACCCATTAACCCATGCGACAAAGTCGCACAAAGTTCGCATGCTCCTCTCTCTTCCCGAGTCATCCGAGGTTTTGATGAAATCCTTCAACTCAAAGCTCAAGAGTTGTCTGCCCCATGATCAGAAAACACATAGGATTGTGATTCACCGCCCACTCTCCCGACTTGTCGGGATCATTCGAGACACAAAGAGCGCAGAGAGAAGAATTCTTTTGCCTTGTCGCTGAGAGGCCGACAAGGCAAAACCTTCGTTGCCCTTTGGGCAAATTCGATTGACATCGGATAGCAATAGGTCAATATGTATTATGAATAGGCCCCTGATAATCATAACAGCTATGGAGCTTTTTTGGATATAGCATACTCAATAAACAATATTCCTGTTCGTCTTACCAGAGAAAGATGGTTTCATATTACAGAAAACCATGATGATTTGGCAGGCTATTATGATGATGTCTTAGATACAATCGAAAACCCAGATCTGATAATTCAAGGATACGGCGGAGCACTCATTGCTGTCAAAGGTATAGGAAGGAAAAGATATCTCGGTGTAATTTACAAGGAATTTATTGGCAAGAAAGATGGATTCGTTATTTCGGCTTATTTTACGTCCAAAATAGACAGGAAAAAGATATTATGGCCAGAGAAGCATTAACAAAATCTATTTTAACTGAAGTATTCAAAGCAACACCACATTTGCTTCGGTTCCCGAAAAACAAGCTTTGGATTGATTATGATAAAGAAGCCGATGTGCTGTACCTTAGTTTTGACAGGCCACAGAAAGCCACCGATACCGAAATGCTTGATAATGGGGTATTGCTCCGGTATAAATCCGATAAATTGGTCGGAATGACTGTTTTGGAAGCGTCAAAAAGATGATTCTTTCGTTGAAACACGAGTTAAGGATTAGCGTCCTCTGCCTGTCCTGTGAAACGGGTAAAGGGAAAAATGTGGCCAGACGGCCCGGAGGGGGGGCAGGGAAAGGTGATATGCGGGCGTATCCAGAACTTGGGGGATGCATCCTCTTGAAACGACTTGTGCCGCATTTGTGGAGCACATTAAGTGCCTAAAGTGAACTAAAGTGAGTCCCGCTTTTAGC
The DNA here is from genome assembly GCA_030592345.1 of Deltaproteobacteria bacterium. GTDB lineage: Bacteria > Desulfobacterota > Desulfobacteria > Desulfobacterales. The sequence continues at coordinate 132 of JAUVJO010000394.1, read as the reverse complement.
GGGATTGAGGTATTCTGCCTATTTTTAATATGTTGAGCCGGAGCCGCACTGCTTAATTCTGCTAAAGGCGGGACTCACTTTCTTTCAATAATAAAATTGTTTCTTCAAGTCCTTAACTTTAGATCACTTTCT
>JAUVJO010000281.1 GCA_030592345.1 Deltaproteobacteria bacterium | reverse complement strand
TCCGGGAACTTGGGGGTCATACGATACCAGCAAATCCATGCCGGTAGCATCACAAATTGACATCTGTTGCCATTTTTTTGCCGGTGATCACGGGTGGGTCAATACTAGGGATGGAGTATTGGAGTGATATAGACTTTCACATATTAAATTTCACAAGGCCAGAGGGAGGAGGCTGTATTGTAATACGCCGACGACCGATAACGCTGTGAAATTTAATATGTGAAAGTCTATTGCTAGAAAACAAATCCTCCCCTTTGGGCTGCCCGCTTTTACCACCCAGCACTTTCTGCGAGGCGTAAGCTGCACGAACCAGGGGCTATGAGGCTGTCTGAAAATGAGATATTATTTTCAAAATCAAGGAAGGCGATCCCGCTTGTAGCGGGATTAGCCATAGGAATATATTGAAGTATTTCGAGGGTTATAATTTGAGCATGGCGCAGAGATTGGGGAAAATAGCCATTCTCGGACAGCCTCCCAGGGGGCCGTCTGAGAATTAGACGAAGTAGGCGTTCACAGGTTCAGGGTTCCAGGTTCAGAGTTCCAGGTTCCAGGTTCACCGAAAAAATGAACCGTTTCAGGATATGTATATGATCATGCTGGACGCACCCGCCCAGCCCAGGGCTAGCTTACGAGCAAGGTCAACAAGATAACCCTGAATCCCGCTTTTAGCGGGAAACTCTGAACTATGAACCCTGAACTATGAACCCGTAAACGCTTACAAAACGAATGCCCATGTATAGACTTTCACATAATAAATTTCACAAGGCCAGAGGGAGGAGGCTGTATTGTAATACGCCGACGACCGATAACGCGGTGAAATTTAATATGTGAAAGTCTATATATCATGAGACCGGGATTCGAATGTTAAAAGCAGTCCCGACGTCTACTGTGCTCTCAAGGGTTATGTCTCCACCGAGATTTCGAACAATATTTCGGCAAATGGGAAGCCCCAAGCCGGTCCCCTTGCCAGGGGGCTTGGTAGTGTAGAAGAGTTCAAAGATTTTTTCTTGATCTTTTTCCGGGATACCCCCTGCGTTGTCCTCAATTTTTATCTCGACGTCTGAATTTCTCTTGTGCGTTTGTATCTCAATGCGTCCGTTCTCTGCCCCTTTTTCTCCCAGGGCATGAATGGCATTGGTAAAGATGTTTACAAAGACCTGCTCCAACAACCTTGAATCGGAATTTACCGAAAGAGGCCCTTTGGCAAAATTCCGGGCGACTTTGATGGTCGTATACTTGAGTTCGGACTTGAGAAAATCGATCGTATCTTCCAGTACTTCATGAACGTCGAACTCTGTTTTGGTCGGAGCTGATTCGCGAGCAAAACCGAGAAGTTTATGGGTAATGTTACGACAGCGCCTGGTCTGAGCGCTAATCTTCTTTATGGACTCCTCCAGTTCTTTGCGGTCATCAGGGTTCAGGCCTTCGGCATCGGCAACGACCTCCTTTACCCAACCAGCGGCCTCCTTAATAACTGCCACGGGATTATTGATCTCATGGGCCACACCAGCCGCTATCCGACCGATCTCTGCCAGCCGGTCCAGTTGGATGAGGTCTTCCTGGAGCTTTTTCCGCCGGGTAATATCCTGGCATATCCCCACCGTACCTACCCGCTGGCCTTCTCTGTTGGTCAGGCTCATCAAAGAGACATTACAATAAACCGTTTTCCCTTCCATGTGTCGAAAGGCGACATCATGGACCACAGAGCTGCCATCTTTGTGACACGTGGCAATCACAGGCGAAAACACGTCCGGGTCTCTGGCAAAAGACCCAATGGATCTGCCCAGTACCTCTTCCAGGGGATAGCCCAACACCTTCTCGCCCCCCTTGCTATAAGAAATTACGACCCCCTCCGCATCCGTGGCAAAGATCAAGTCTCGGGCATTTTGCAAAATACACTGAAGGTACCCCCTGGTTTTGTGCAACTCTATCTTGTGGCTGGTCAGTTCCAGGGTAACCTTACTGAGCTTGCCTTCGAGTTCTGCCAACTGTGAGCTATTCGATTCCATAGATTCTTTGCAACTCAGCAATCGCTTTTCTCATGCCATGAGCGCCCAGCCCTGACGTATGGATTTTCTCCAGCTCTTCTTTGAATTTAGCGCCCTGGATCTCCAACTTCTTCTTGTGCGCTTCATTAATAACAGACACAAGCTCGTCGTAATCGACGGGCTTTAACAGATACTGAAAAGCCTCCTGCTGGCCACTCTCCAGGGCTGATTCTATGGAACCGTGTCCTGTGAGCACGATGCACTGAAGCAAGGGCTGAATATCCCTGAGTCTCTTTTGGGTCTCCACCCCATCCATCCCGGGCATCTTGAGGTCCACAACAGCCACATCAAACTGCTCTTGCTTAGCCACGGTGAGGGCCTCTTCACCAGAAAACGTGGTCTTCACGGTGAACCCCTTTTTCAGAAGCCGCTTCGACAGATATTCGAGTAAGGTCTCCTCATCGTCTACCAAAAGAATTCGAATAGTTGCCTGATCGTTCATTGATTCCTCCTTTGCGTTGGTATTCGGCCTTTGCATAGGCTCGCGCTGAAAAAGCCGTTGCCAGCCGAAAATATGTTGAAAGTCGGATTTACTTAGTATTTTCTCGCCCAATTGTCAAGAGAATCTACGAACCCTGGCAAGTATTGGATTGCGGATTGCGGATTGCGGATTTTGGGTTTAACCGTGACTCTATTTTGACTGTGTATGTTGTTTTTTTGTGCCGAAATTAAGAGCCCGGCTCTTGGGCATGTCTCAAACCTTACGGCAAACCCTTCTCAGGCTTGGCTACCGAAGCGAATTCGCTGAACAAATTTTTTTTGAAAAGAATCCCTACGACGTTTTCCCCTTCAACGACTGGGAGCCAACCGATCTTCGCGGAATTCATCAGGTGCACAGCTTCCATTAGGGTGCCGCTTTGATGAATAACATGGGTTACAGGTGACATAATTTCGCCGGTAGTTCTTGCTAATATTGTCTGACACTCCTCCTGGAACTGACCCTGCCAAAAAATGGGAAGCTCTTCCATCGACTCGGTAGACGGTTCCATATGGCCGAGGATTTCATCGACTGACAGCATTCCAAGAATCTCTTCCTTATTCTCCGCCTCGTCAACGACCAGCAAGTACCATGGAGTACTCTGCCCCTTCTCGCTCAGTATCTTGACCGCGTCTGCCACCTTTGTCCGAGGTGATATGCTTTGAAGAGCCCGCAGCTCAAGCATCAAATCTTTTATTCTCTTTTCAGGCATCATGTGTGGATTGATTTTGCACGGTCGTCTTTAGAAACGGATTGCTCTTGTGGCAATTGGATGTGCGACACCTCATTGGCAAATGTGGTCAAGCAAGCGATGTGCCAGCATCGAAACAGGCCCCAATCTCTTTGATAAGGACTTGATTTGGCATCATTTATGTACGGTACTCAAAGAAACTCTAAGATTTCATGTAATCGGCAAAACCGTGCCGATAGCACAAGGACTAAATAGTAGTTGACGTTTTTGTGCCGTTACTCTAATCTAAGGAAAAAGCCCTAAACTCACGGCCCATATGGCTTTTCGGGCCGTCTCCATCATGGCATGGCATTTGAAACACTTTAAGGAGTTTCAACCGACGATGAATCCCCAAAGAGTTGCGTTACACGGTCAAATCGAACCAGACCTTTTCCCGGAGCTTGTCGTTGTTACCGAGCACATGCGCTCGGTTATTAAAACCGTACAGCAGATAGCCCGGTTTGATGCCAACGTCCTTATCCCTGGTGAATCCGGAACTGGCAAGGAGCTTCTGGCCCGCATCGTTCACCAACAAAGCAAACGCAGGGATAAGCCATTTGTGCCGGTCAACTGCGGCACCCTCTCTGGGGAGCTCTTCGAAACCAAACTCTTCGGGCATGAGATGGGAGCTTTCACGGGCGCTATCAGGCAAGCCAGGGGACGGTTCGAACAGGCCCACAGGGGGACACTTTTTCTGGATGAAGTTTCGGAGATTTCTCAGCCCAATCAGGTTAACTTTCTGCGAGTGCTCGAAGATGGGTGTTTCCGGAGAATCGGGGGGGAAGTCCCGATCAAAGTTGATGTTCGCATCGTTGCAGCCACCAACAAAGATCTTGCGGCAGAAGTCAAGGCCGGACGTTTTAGGAAAGACCTTTATTACCGTCTCCAGGTTATCCCGATCAAGCTCTTGCCTTTAAGGGAACGAAGGGAGGCCATTCCGCAGCTTGTGAGCTATTTCCTGGAACGATTTGCCAAAATATATCAGAAGGACAGTGTCACCATTTCCCCTGACGGCATGCGATTGCTCATGTCGCACGAATGGCCCGGTAATATCAGACAGCTCAAGAATCTAATGGAGCGAATGTTTTTGATGGCATCCGGACCAACAATCGATGTGAAGGATCTTCCGGAAGATTTTCTGGAAGGGATTCCTGAGCAGCACTTAGAGGCGGCTCAACGGGCTGGAAACACAAGTGATGTCTCTTCTGCTTTCGAAACCCCGGGCGGGATTGAACCTTTGCACAAAGCGCGGGAAAGGCTGGAGAAATCTCTTATCTTAAGGGCCCTGGAAATGACGGATGGACAAAGAGCCATGGCCGCGGACCTGCTTCAGATTAAGCCCCGTACGCTACGGCAAAAAATGAGCGACTATTCCATCAAGTTTCCC
>JAUVJO010000203.1 GCA_030592345.1 Deltaproteobacteria bacterium | reverse complement strand
TCTATAACGGTGATCTGAACACCATTGAGGCAAGGCTGGCGTTGAAACCATCGGCCTTCTTTACCCTGGAATTCACCGCAGAACGAAATTCCGGCAAGGTGATGGCGCTGCCGGAGGTCGTTGAGGAAGAAGACGCCACAGAATTAGTCGAGAGAGAATTCACCGAGGAATTGTATGGCGTCCGGCTGCAACTGAACATTTCTCCCAATCTGCAACTGAGCAGTTTTACGCAATATGAACAAAGCCGGACTTTAGCTTGCAGCAACAGCCTGCGTTGGACGTTTGATCCTCTCGGCGATATCTTCATCGTCTATAATCACAACCTGGAACGCTCCGACGACAATCAATGGGAATTCGTTTCCAACGAATCAGCGGTAAAAATCCAGTACACTTGGCGGTTTTAGGCGAAAACATAATCTGTGGCAATTGGGTGAAGTAGGAGACAGCACACTGAGTGCACCTCTAAATACTCTCTTTTTCCTCACAAAATACATGAATGACCCCATTTATTTCGGGGGGACTGCACACTGAGTGCACCTCTAAATACTCTCTTTTTCCTCACAAAATACATGAATGACCCCATTTATTTCTGGCAGGATTTTATATAAGTAGTGCCTGAACGGAAACCTCGATTTCTTGTAGGTTGGGTTGAGCCCCTCGGTTTTGTTGGGTTTCGTGCCTCAACCCAACCTACAAAAATCAATCAGTTGAAAGAACTTAATTTGTTAGGGCGAAACCCAACAAATCGATTTAATGGGTTTTCGTTCAGGCACTCTATAGATTTTCAGATAAATAATTTCACGGCGTTATCGGTCAAAATCCTCGACAACGTACCCCTACGTACGCCTTACTCGGATTTTTCCCTCTGGCCTTGTGAAATTAATTATCTGAAAACCTATAGAGTGCTGCCCAAAATCTCCTTGACAATAAGCGAGATCCATGAATAGATGTTCGTTTTACTTCTCCTTGCTCCGGGCAAGACCGGGGCTACTAATATCCCAGAGGAGGATCTATGCGAAGATACGAGACTATTTTTATTGCAAACGCTGCCCTTTCCCAGGAAGAACGCCAGCCCGTTATCGAAAAGTTCACGAATATCATTGCCAATGGCCAGGGAATACTGGTCAAACTTGATGAGTGGGGCCAGAAAAGCCTTGCCTATGAAATCAAGAAGCAAACCCGTGGATATTACGTCCTTTTCGAGTTTTGCGGGGACGGATCTCTGGTCAAGGAACTTGAACGAAACCTGAATCTGGATGATCTAGTACTCAAGTACTTGACGGTCTGCTTAGATAAGGATGTTGATCCGGAAGCGGTAAAGGCCCAGATAGATGCAGCAAAAGAGAAGGCATCAGAAGCTGCCGCAGTCGAGGAAATAGCCGAACCTGAACCTCACAAGGAAGAGCCTGCAGTCGAGGAAATAGCCGAACCTGAACCCCACAAGGAAGAGCCTGCAGTCGAGGAAATAGCCGAACCTGAACCCCACAAGGAAGAGTCGGCAGTCGAGGAAATAGCCGAACCTGAACCCCACAAGGAAGAGTCGTCAGTCGAGGAGGTAGCTGAAGCTGCGTCCGAGACAGAAGCACCGCCAGAAGAGACATCTGAGATCTCCACTGGAGAAACCGAAGACAAAGACAATACATCACAATCAAACGACAGGAAGGAGCCCGCAAATGCCCAGCTTTAAGCGGCGGAAGAGGATATTTCGCAGGAGAAAGGTCTGCCGGTTCTGTGCGGAGAGCAGTCTTCTCGTTGATTACAAGAATCCGCGAACACTCAGGCTTTTTACCACGGAGAGGGGCAAGATTATCCCGCGGCGGATATCCGGCAATTGTGCCAAACACCAGCGAAAGGTCACAACAGCCATCAAACGAGCACGCAGCATTGCGCTGATGCCGTACGCGGCAAGCCTTAGCCGAACTTAGGGGCTTTGCCCCAAAAGGATGGTAGGCTGTGAGCCATGTCACCCACATCGATCCCCGCAAAGAGTTCGTCACGGCCATAGCAATCACCACCTTGATTGCACTGGCAGGTCTGTACCTTCCTGTTCTTGGAGTTCTGGTAAGCGTGTTTGTTCCCCTTCCTGTCCTTTTTTACCGGTCAAAACTGGGACGCCACTGGGGCGCACTGATCCTGGTTACCGTCACCCTCATTATCGCATTTATTATGGGCTGGCGGTCCATAATGTCTGCCGTATTCTTTTTTGAGCTCGGCCTTGTGGGACTCATTCTATCCGAGGTGTTTGAAATGAACCTGTCTCTGGAAAAAACAGTGGCAGTGACTACAGGCGTCGTCATTGCAACAGGGACGGTGATGTTACTTTTTTACGGGCTGCTCTCGGCAAATAGCCTATGGGGCCTTGTGTCCGAATATCTGCACGCAAACCTGGAGTTTGCCCTGGCCATATACAAGGATATGGAAGTGTCTGAGGAAAGAATCCATATCCTGGCTCAGTCCATGGAAGGTATCCTTTACGTTATGCTTCGCATTATGCCTGCCATCGTAATTGTTTCGACCCTGTTTGTGGTCTGGAGCAACCTCCTTCTTGCCCGGCCGCTTTTGCGAAACAAACAGCTTTTTTGTCCTGATTTCGGCACGTTGAATGAATGGACGGCCCCCGAGCCTCTGGTCTGGCCGGTTATCTTGTCCGGCGTTTTACTTCTCATCCCCCACGAAGGGCTCCGGCTTTTTGGAGCCAATGGTTTGATCATCATGATGATGATATACTTCTTCCAGGGGATCGCTATTGTGTCTTTTTATTTTAAGAAAAAACAATTTCCCAAGATACTTCAAGGGGTACTATACGGGATGATAGCACTCCAGCAGCTTGTACTTTTGCTGGTCATTGTAGCCGGCTTTTTTGATATGTGGATCGATTTCAGGCGAATAAAGAAAAAGGTGGAGAACGAAGATGAAAGTGATACTGAAAGAAACGATTGAATCGCTCGGCATTGTTGGAGATGAGGTTACCGTAGCCAACGGTTACGCTAGAAATTACCTGCTTCCCCAAAAAAAAGCGGTCTTGTCCACTTCGGCAAATCGCAACCTGATTGAACGCGTGAAAAAGCAGTTGGATATAAAAGATGTCGAGAACCGCACCTTGGCCGAGGCCATGTCAAAGAAGATCCAGGGGGTTGTATGCACTATTTCGGCCAAGGTCTCTGAGGAAGACAGGCTATACGGATCAGTCACAACACGCGACATCGTGGATCAGTTGCAGGCCCAGGGCCTTGAGGTGGAAAGGAAAATGGTCATGCTCTCAGAGCCTATTAAGACCCTTGGGTCATACATCGTGCCCGTTCAACTCCATCCTGATATTAATCCGGAAATTACGGTTAAGGTTGTAGCAGAAGAACAAGTCGCATGACTGCCCGTGATCCATGGCTGCACAAGGTCCCGCCCCATAATCTTGAGGCTGAACAGTCCATCCTGAGCGCCATATTGATCGATAACAACACGCTCCCCGAAGTGTTGGAAATCCTATCCGAGCAAGACTTCTATCGCCAGGCCCATCGCAAGATCTTTACGGCCATGACGGAACTCTTTGAGAGAAATGAGCCAGTCGATCTGATAACCCTCACGAATTTCCTCAAAGAGCGGGGTGAGCTTGAATCACTAGGGGGGGCTTCCTATCTGGCCGAATTGGTGGACACGGTGCCCATGGCGGTAAACGTTGTCTACTATGCCAAAATCGTCCAGGAAAAAGCCACCTTGAGACGTCTTATCGAGCAAGCCGCTTCTATTACCGGCAGATGCTTTGAAGACAGAGGGGATGTGGAAGAGATCCTCGATTTTGCCGAGCGTAGTATATTCGACATCTCTGAAAACAAGATCAAGCCATCATTTTACGCCCTGGGAGACATTCTAACAGATACTTACAAGGCTGTTCAAGATGCCTACGAGAACAAGGTCCTTGTCACCGGGGTTCCCACAGGATTTCGGAGGCTTGATGAGAAGACCTCCGGGTTTCAGGCAGCCGATCTCATCGTGATCGCTGGCCGTCCAAGCATGGGCAAGACCGCTCTTGCCTTAAACATCGCACGCAATGCAAGCCTTGAAACAGGGCAACCTACAGCGATTTTCTCTCTGGAGATGTCAAAAGAACAACTCTCTCTGCGGATGCTTTCGGCAGAAGCGCGTATCGACTCATCACGGATGCGGGGCGGGTTTTTGAGCGAAAGCGATCTAGCCCGTATCCAGCGGGCTGCAGGCGCGCTTTGCGATATTTCCATCTACATCGATGATTCACCAGCCATCTCTGCCCTGGAGATCCGCGCCAAGGCCCGCAGGATGAAGATGGAAAAATCCCTCTGCCTTATCATCGTAGACTACCTCCAGCTAATGAGGGGACGGGCCTCGGCAGAACGGCGTGACCTGGAAATCTCTGAGATCTCCAGGTCTTTAAAGGCCTTGGCCAAGGAACTCAATATCCCTGTGGTTGCTCTCTCCCAGCTCAATCGAAAAGTAGAAGACCGATCCAACAAGAGGCCAGTACTCTCTGATCTGCGTGAATCCGGCGCTATAGAACAAGATGCTGACGTTATTGTGTTCATTTACCGGGACGAGGTATACAACAAGGAAGAAAACAACCCCAACAGGGGGATTGCAGAACTGGTTTTGGCCAAACAACGCAATGGCCCCATCGGCACAGTGAAACTTGCCTTTTTAGAGCAATACACCCGCTTTGAGGATTTGGCCATGGAAGTGGAATCCGCAGCGGCTTAGGGATACAAGTAGTGCACGAGGGCTTGTAACTTGTTGACTTAGGGAGCGAATAATCAAAGTCCATGGACATACGGGCGGCCTTAAGGCAAACCAGGTTCGCCGCCTGACCAATCTTTATCGTCGAAGGACCCCACCTTCCTTTATCGTCTCGCCTGAACTCTCCAAGGCCATTTGCCAGCTCTCTTTTGAGATCCGCCGTCAGATCGGAGTATTGATCGATCGCCAGGGGTGGATCGCCTACGTCATGGTCGGCAGCCACCAACAAATTGTGATCCCGAATCTGGAGAAATATCGCTCAGGCGGAGGACGTCTAAAAGGTCTTCGCTGTGTCCATACCCATCTCCAAAATGAACCCCTAACCCGGGACGACCTCATGGATCTGGCCTTGCTCAACCTGGATCTTATGGCTGCCATTACCGTGGATGCTCATGGCCTGCCCCATCGTGTCCATGTTGCCCACCTGCTGCCGGAAGGGGTAAACGGCAAAAATTGGCAAATTCTTGGCCCTTTTGTATCAGGGGAACTCGACATGGATTGCCAGGGCCTTATCAGGTCGCTCGAGTCTGAATTCGCCCGGAAGGTCCAGGCTCAGAAGGTGAAAAGAAAATGGCAGAGGGCCGTCCTGGTGAGCGTAACCACAGCGTCCAAACGCGATGCTCAAGACTCTATGTCCGAACTTCGGGAACTTGCAGAGTCTTCAAGTATCGCAGTCGTAGACTCAGTCATTCAGCACCGGCGGAGGATAGATCCTCGCTTTTTGATGGGTGAAGGAAAGCTCAGTGAGCTGGTGATCCTGGCGCTCCAAAAAGGAGCGGATCTTTTGATTTTTGATCAAGAGCTAAACCCCTCCCAGGTCCGTTCTATTACAGATGTTACGGAATTGAAGGTCATAGACCGAACTCAGCTTATCCTGGACATTTTCGCCCAGCGGGCCCGCAGCCGTGAGGGAAAAATTCAGGTGGAGCTGGCTCAGTTTAAATACCTCCTCCCTCGGCTTGTGGGCAAGGGCACGGCCATGTCTCGTCTCACCGGCGGCATTGGTGGCAGGGGACCTGGCGAGACAAAGCTCGAGATTGATCGTCGTCGCGTTCGCGATCGCATAGCGCTCCTTGAAAAGTCGCTTGTATCCGTACAGAAACAGCGAGCCCAGCGCCGTGCCCAGCGGAACAAAAAGGGGCTCCCGATCATATCCATCATCGGATATACGAATGTAGGCAAGTCAACGCTCTTAAATACCCTCACCCATAGCTCAGTGCTGGCCGAGAGTAGGCTGTTTGCCACCCTGGACCCTACCAGCCGAAAAAAAAGGCTTCCAAAAGAGGCCGAGGTAATCATTACCGACACGGTTGGCTTCATCCGGCAACTTCCTCAGGAACTGATCACTGCCTTTCGAGCCACCTTTGAAGAACTCGAAGATGCGGACCTTCTCTTGCACGTCATCGACATCAGCAACCCTGGATTTGTCCACCAGATCCAATCTGTGGAAGGGATCCTTGAAAACCTTGGTCTGGATCAAATTCCTGTATTGAGGGTCCTTAACAAGCAAGACATGGTGTGTACCGTGACTGTGAGAG
>JAUVJO010000036.1 GCA_030592345.1 Deltaproteobacteria bacterium | reverse complement strand
CTGCGGCCAGTTCCCAGGCCAGGGTTTTGCGCATGAGGGTCGATATAAAACCCTGGTCTGATAACCGGGTGCGAACGGCCTTAAAGCTGTGTCAGCACAGGGAGAAGATCCTGTGGCAGGCCTACTTTGGCCAGGGCCTCCAGGGGCAGGACTTTCATGTTTATCCCAAGCACCCAGAGTATTGCGAAAAACCCATCCCCAAGTATAATCCCAAACGTGCCAAGGCGCTTTTAGAAGAGGCGGGTTATCCACAGGGGCTTGCCGTTCATCTGGCTGTTGGCAGCGATTGGACAGACGTGGTGCGCTATGCTGAAGCGCTCCAACACGACGCAGCTCCGGCCGGCTTCAGGATCAACATTGAGACTATGCCCAACACGCAGTACAATGAAAAATGGAACGTGGTGGATCTGGGCATTACCCCATGGACCCATCGGTCTCCGGGCACGGTGACTCTGAATCTGGCCTACACTGCGGACGAGGCTGGCAAACCAGGCCCCTGGAACGAAACGCGGTGGGTGGACACGACTTTTTGCCAGCTCCTGGAGAAGGCGAACGGGGTCTTCGACACTGAAGAGAGGAGAAAGATCTTCTGCAAACTGGAAGAGATCCAAATGAAACGCGGGCCCATCGGTATTGCCTTCTGGAGAAACGTCTGGATGGTTACAAGAAAAAGGGTCCGGGAATTGAAACCCCATCCGAACCTCTATATGCTCTCCAACAGGGTCTGGCTAGCAGGGGGCAGGGAGCAGGGAGCAGGGAGCAGGGAGCAGGGAGGATAGGGCGTGGAGCAGGGAGCAGGGAGCAGGGAGGATAGGGCATAGGCAAACGGCTTGTACGATATCATGTGGCGGCAGGCCAGGGGGTGAACCCGAAAAAGGACGCTTTCCAACAATGGCAAAATTCATATTAAGGCGGTTTTTTTTACTTCTGCTCACCATGGTTCTGGTCTCGATTGCCGTTTTCCTGATCACCGAGGCTTCGCCTGGCAATGTGGCCCGTAATGTCCTTGGCAGTTTCGTCACCCCTGAGCAGGAAGCCTCGTTTCTGGCACAGATGGGCCTGGATAAGCCTGTTGCTATTCGATATCTCTACTGGCTGCTTGGCAGCGACTGGCATGCCTCCAAAAAGACAGGTCTGCCACTAAAGCGGATCACCACAAAAAAAGGCTTTGAGGAGTGGTGGGCCGTGAACGAGGATGGCACACTCATCCGGTGGGAACTGGTAGGAGATGACCTTGTAGCCCTGGTGCCAACTGGTGACGGAAAGATCACAAAGCACTTGGATAATGGAAGATGGGAAACCGAAGAAAAAGGTGTGAGCACCTTCTGGGGTGTGGACACCAAGAACCATGTGGTTCAATGGGAAAAGGGGGCGGGAAAGAAGGTCTGGACGTTTATCATGGGCTCAGGATGGATGGAGGCGTCCGGAGGACCCAGGGAGTATATTCCCTTGAAAAAAGGCTTTATTCGTGGTGATCCGGGTGTCTCCCTGAGAACGGGTCGACCCGTGGCAAGAAGCCTGTTTGTCCGGTTGAGAAACTCCATGGTCCTGGCAGGGATTGCTTTTGTGATCGTCATGCCCCTGGCCCTTGTTCTCGGTATGATCGCCGGACTAAAGGAAGGTTCTATCAGGGATCGGCTTCTCTCCGTAGGGGGCATGATCTTCTCTGTCACCCCTGAGTTCGCAACCGGAATTTTCCTTATCCTCATCATGGCCGTGTGGCTGAAACTGGTTCCCGGCGCTGCGGTCTTTGGGGAAAAAGCGCCCTGGGAGAGACCTGATATGCTGATCTTGCCCGTGTTGACCTTGACTCTTGTTGAGCTGGGCTATGTGCTGCGTATCACACGGGCAAGCATGGTGGAGGTCATGCGCTCTCCCTTCATCCGGACAGCCTTCCTAAAAGGCCTGCCCTATTGGCGCGTGGTCTTCAAGCACGCTGTTCGCAATGCCTTGATGACCCCCATCACAGTGATCATGCTCCACGTCAACTGGTTGCTGGGTGGGATCGTAATCGTTGAGGTGGTCTTCGGCTATCCGGGCCTGGGGAAATATCTTTTGGATGCAGCCCTGTACAAGGATATCAACGCTCTCGAGGCCGGTGCCATGATCATGGTGGCCGTTGCCGTAGGGACACAGTTAGTGGCCGATATCATCTACACGTTTTTGAATCCGCGTATTCGGTATTCGTAGGGTGTTAAAGTATTTCGGAATGCGGAATGCGGAATGCGGAATATGGCTAGGGAATCACAACCTGCAACTGGATGGAATATGTTATGACGTCACGGACAACGGTGAACGGTGAACGGTGAACGGTTACTATTGTTGCGGATTCGGTGCTTATGGGAAGGCTTTAGTATTGTTTTTGCTTCCAAAACAGCCACGGTTGGGCTGGCCATCGTCTTGTTTTGGGTTTTTGTGGCCGTCTTTGCCCCTGCCCTGACTCCATACACGCCTACAGAGCAGGATTGGAGGGCCTGCAACAAAGGGCCGTCCCGCGCCCATATCCTGGGCACTGATGAACTAGGCAGAGACCTCTGGTCCAGACTGATGTACGGGGCTCGGATTGTCCTCGTGGTCCTGCCTGTATCGGATCACTTCTGGATACCAGGCGGAACCGCCCTGTGGGGTGTATTCGCATCCCTCATTCTGGGGGCCACATTGGGACTGATCAGTGGGTATCATGGCGGGTGGATTGACGAAACTGTCATGCGCCTGTTGGATGCCATGATGTCCATACCCATTATCCTTCTATATTTGATTATCGTGGCATCGATTGGGGCCTCTGCCGTAAATGTGGTCATCGCTATTGCCATTGTAGGCACACCCGGCATCGCCAGGCTGGTTCGCAGCCTGACACTGGACATCCGTACACGTGAATACATCCGGGCCGCTGAAACCAGGGGCGAGAGTCCTTGGTACATCATGTTTGTTGAGATTCTGCCGAATGCCAGGGGACCGATCATCATCGATGCCATGCTCAGGGTCGGCTATGCCATCTTTGCCATGGGAACACTTGGCTTTTTGGGGCTGGGACTCCCCCCTCCTTCTCCTGACTGGGGAAGCATGGTGGCCAAAGGCAGAGAATTCATCCTGGCCGGAAGCCCCTGGGCCGCGCTGTGGCCATCCATAGCCATCGCATCCCTGGTAGTGGGGTTAAACCTCCTGGCTGATGGTCTGCGTGAAGAGTCGATGAGGTATCTTTAGGAGAAAGTGACTAAAGGGCGTATCTAACATTTGGGGGGAGACAACAACTTTTCCGCATCCTTCTGGTATTTAGTAGGCAATGGAAGAAAAGTGAGCTAAAGTGCCTAAAGTGTCTAAAGTGCCCTAAAGTTAAGGACTTGAAGAAACAGTTTTATTATTGAAAGAAAGTGAGTCCCGCCTTTAGCGGAATTAAGCAGTGCGCCTCCGGCTCAACATATTAAAAATAGGCAGAATACCTCAATCCCGCTAAAAGCGGGACTCACTTTAGTTCACTTTAGGCACTCTCTTGAGGCAAAAGCTCCAATTGTGGCCGTGCTGAGTATATCATCCAATCATCCATGAAACATAAAGACAACACCATAGAACCGAAAAGGAAAGACACCTCGCATCCCGAATCGATGCCTGTGGTGGAAGTGGAGGATCTCGCTGTTTCGTATGAAACGAAAAAGGGCGACGTCTCTGCTGTTCGCGGGGTCTCCTTTCAGGTCCGCCAAGGCGAAACCCTTGGCATTGTTGGCGAGTCTGGTTGCGGAAAGAGCACGCTAGCCTATGGCATTGTCGATTTTCTGGGACCTAATGGCAAAATCGTAAGCGGGAGCATCAAGTTTCTTGGAAAAGAACTGGTCGGACGTTCCTTTAAAGAAATGCAGTCTATCCGAGGAAACCGGATTAGCATGGTCTATCAGGACCCCTTGCAGGCCCTAAACCCATCGATGCGCCTGGGCGAGCAGGTGGCAGAGTTGTTGACTTGCCATCGGCATTTGTCAAAACAAGAGGCATGGGAACGATCCATCCGGATGCTCCAAAGGGTCCATATGCCAGATCCCGAGGACGTGATGAACCGGTATCCGCATCAGATCTCTGGCGGCCAACAGCAACGGGTCGTAATCGCCATGGCCCTTATCAACCATCCGGCCCTTCTGATCATGGACGAACCTACCACGGCCCTGGATGTCACGGTAGAAGCCGCTGTCCTGGATCTGATCAGGGACCTTAAAAAGGACTTTGATACAGCAATAATCTTTATCACTCATAACCTTGGTGTGGTGGCACGCGTTACAGACCGGGTTTGCGTAATGTATGCAGGCGAGTTGGTGGAACAGGGCCGTGTGGAGGAGTTGTTCGAAAGCCCGGCCCACCCGTACACGCAAGGGCTATTGCGCTGTGTGCCAAAACTGGGCCCCAGCCGGCCAAATCGGCTATATCCCATACCAGGCCGTGTGCCACCTCCCCAAGAACTGCCCGAGGATGCGTGCATTTTTGCACCAAGGTGTGACCACGCCAATAAAGATTGTCACAGAGCACGCCCTGAGCTTTTGGAAATATCACCGGCACACCAGGCGCGTTGTTTTTATGCTCATACGATCCAGCAACTTCCTTTGTTTGGAGATTTCAGCGGCAGAGATGATTCGCGGCAAACATCGTGGGCTGCGGGTAGAAAAATGCCCCATCTTGGGCCGGACGCAAGGCGCGAAGAGCTAAGCGCTAAACGATCTGCAACTGCTTATGTGGAAGGCACGCTTCTTAAGGCCGAGCATCTCAAGGTCTACTATCAGCAGGAATCGACTTCTCTATTGAGCCTGTTTGGCCTGGGACCGAAACGATTTGTCAAGGCAGTTGACGGTGTCTCCCTTGACGTGCAAAAGGGAAGAACTTTCGGCATCGTAGGCGAGTCGGGTTGCGGCAAGAGCACGCTGGTCAAGGGTCTCATCGGCCTGGAAAAACTCAAGGATGGAAATGCGCGGTTTTTGGGGCTCGATATCTCTGCCCCTGTCACAAACCGTGCCCTGAAGCTTGTCCGGGAGATGCAAATGGTCTTTCAGAACCCGGATTCCACCCTGAACCCATCCTATCCGGTTGGGAAACAGATTGCGCGGCCTATTAGAAAGTTTAAGACCGTGCCAAGAAAAAAGCTCAGGGACGAGGTTATTCGGATACTAAGGGCCGTTCAAATGGATGAGTACTATTACGACCGGCTCCCGCGGCAGCTCAGCGGTGGCGAAAAGCAGCGTGTGGGGATCGCACGAGCCCTTGCCAGCCGGCCTGATCTGGTCATTTGCGACGAGCCAGTCTCTGCACTGGATGTCTCGGTCCAGGCGGCTGTGCTGAATCTACTCATGGAGATTCAGGCAAATTTTGGCACCACCATGGTCTTCATCGCCCATGACCTGAGCGTGGTCCGGTTTTTTTGCGATGATGTGGCGGTCATGTACCTTGGACAAATCGTGGAAATGGGGCCTTCTGAGGCGATCTATTCACCGCCTTATCACCCGTACACAGAGGCGCTACTGTCAGCGGTTCCGATTCCCAACCCCAGGGCACGACAAAAGCCCATTCGACTCTACGGAACCGTTCCCAGCGCCCTTGATCCACCCGGCGGGTGCCGTTTTCACCCGCGCTGTCCTCGTCGCAAAAAGATGCTACCCCATGGTGGGAAGATTTGCGAAACAGACTCTCCTTCCTGGCAAAAAGCAGGAGACAGCCATCAGATCCTGTGCCATATCCCGGTGGAAAAACTGGGTAAAGTTAGCCTGTTGGCCCGTCAACCTTGCTCCCAATGATCCCGGCACTGACAAGAAATGATTCCACGTCTTGCCAGAAAGTCGCCCAGTCTGGTGGACAATCATTGTGCTGGCAGTCGTATGTGCACATCCGGCCTTGCCTGGCCGCACGCTCAAGAGCAAGGCCATGTCTATAGGGGATGATGTCGTCATCCCTTCCGTGAACAACGAGGACCGGGCCGGCGTAGGACCTGACGACCGCAAGATTGTCGAATGGATCCAGCACAAGAAAACCGGGAGCAAGGAAGTGAGACGCACACGCCCGGACGCTCGTAAACGTGGACAGAAGAATGAGCGCGGCAGAAGGTCGTTTTACAGCGAGCGCACAGACCGCGCCACCACCAAGGGAACGGCCAAACAGAACGATCCTGGAGGGATCCACGTCCTTTCGTTTAATGAGAGCATCATAAGCTGCGACAAACGCTTCTGTAATACTTCTTTCAGATGGACTCCCCTCTGAACGTCCATAACCAGGATACTCGACAAGCAATAGCCCCATTCCGAGAGTAGTAAATCTATTGAGTTCTTCCGGCCAGAAGTCAATCAACTCGGCATTGCCATGAGCAAAGATCACGGCTGGTGCGGGCCCCCTGCCATGTTCAGGCCCAGGGGGCAGAAACCATGCCTCGACCCTTCCGTGCCTTGTGTGCAACCATATCTTTTCCAGACCCGAAATGCTCTCCGCCACTCCAAAATGTGTCTCCATTTGGCTGTGAGGAAACAGGATCTGTCTTTGGAACAGGAAAAGAAGAAAACAGTATGCGATGTAGAAAAGGAGGACACCTATAACGATTTGAACCAGGATATGCACTTTTGCACCCCGTTTGGTTGTGCTGGGAGAATACATCTTACCCAAATATTATATAGACTTTCACATATTATATTTCACAAGGCCAGAGGGAGGAGGCTGTATTGTAATACGCCGACGACCGATAACGCGGTGAAATTTAATATGTGAAAGTCTATAGGTGATTCTGACGGGGAAATCAATAGGTGCGGAGACGAGGGCTGCTCTTTCCGGCTGTGGGCGTTGATTGATGTTGAATTCTCAACGTATTTAGGCTATAATAATTTTTTTGATATTGGCAGGCCACACGTTACAGGCCCTACAAATCATTATAGGCTCTAAGATAAAGATTTTGGATGCGTTATCGGTCGTCAACGTACGACGAGTACGCCTTCCTCCCTCTGGCCTTCCCAAAATCATTATCTTAAAGCCTATAGGAGCCGGAAATATGAAAAAGATATTGGCAGTTGATAACGATCAAATCATCCGCGAGTTTATGAATGACATACTTTCAAAAGCGGGACATCAGGTCGTGACGGCAGAAAGCGGTCTTGCTGCACTGGATATCTTGAAGTCCTATACACCTGATATAATATTTGTCGATCTGGTAATGCCCAATATTGGAGGGAAAAAACTGTGCAAGGTCATTCGAGGCATGCCGAAACTAGAAGACGTTTGTATTATTATTCTTTCCGGTATTGCTGCCGAGGAGGAGATAAATACCGCCGAATTAGGGGCTAACGGATGTATTGCTAAAGGCTCGCTCGATGATATGGCTCAACACATCCTTTCCGCTGTTGACGAATCTGATCTTCAAACTTCAAGATACTTGTCCGGAGAAGTGATCGGAATTGAAAAAATATATCCACGGATAGTTACCGAGGAATTGCTCTCTGCTAAAAGGCATTTTGAGATCATAGTGGAAAAGATGTCTGAGGGGATCTTAGAGATTACTTCTGAGGGAAAGATCGTTTATATCAATCCGACAGTGGTTTCGTTAACCAATATACCTGAGGAACAATTATTAGGTTCCAATTTCGTCGAACTCTTTGCAGAACATAACAGCCAACGCATAAGTGAACTCCTGAAAACCATACGGGAAAAACCAGGAAAAATTGCCGAGCACTCTCCTTTAAGTCTAAATAAGTATCAAGTTACGCTGGACCTATTTCCTGTCGATGGAAACGGGTCTACAAGCATCATTATTCTAAATAACGTGACTGAGCGCAAGCGGGCAGAGGAGGCGCTTCTAAATGCTCGCGATGAACTTGAACACCGCGTGGAAGAGCGTACTGCTGAACTCGTTGAGTCAAACAAGCAATTAAGACAGCAGATTGAAGAGCGCAGGCAGGCAGAGGAAGCGCTCAGAGAGAGCGAGGAGAAGTACCGGTTGGTTGTGGACAATGCCAATGATGCCATCCTTCTTGTTCAGGGCGGGGCAGTAAGGTTTTCGAACCCAAAGGCCCAAGCATTGAGCGGATGTTCTGCGGAAGAATTGGCCAAGACTCCTTTTGTTGATCTTATTCATCCTGAAGACAAGGCTATGGTCCTTGACAGACACGACAGAAGACTGAAAGGAGAGGATGTCCGGGGTACCTATTCCTTCAGAGTGATGAGCAGGGCCGGACAGGATTTATTGGTGGAAATCAACGCGGTCACTATCACGTGGGAGGGAAGGCCGGCAACGCTGATTTTTTGTAGAGACATGACGCCACAAAAAAAACTGGAAGCACAGCTACAACGAGCACAGAAAATGGAAGCAGTCGCTACCCTTGCGGGTGGCATTGCCCATGACTTCAACAATATCCTTGCGGCTATCATTGGCTATACAGAGCTCGCGCGGCTGGAGGCTGCGGAAGGCAGCCCGCTTAAGGCCAAGCTGAACCAATTGCTTAAGGCCGGGGACCGGGCAAAAGACCTGGTTAAACAGATTCTATCGTTTAGCCGTCAGAGCGAAGTGGGGAAAAGGCCGTTGCATATCACTCCCATTATCAAGGAAGCCCTCAAACTCCTCAGGGCATCGATACCCACGACCATTGAAATCCGACAGAACTTCAAAGAGGAGTCCGGCATGGTGCTGGCTGATGCGACCCAAATGCATCAGGTGCTGATGAATCTTTGCACGAACGCAGCCCATGCCATGCGAGAAAACGGGGGCATGCTCGAGGTCAGCCTGGTGGATGTGGACCTTGATGCTGATGCTGCGGCCCAATATGCGGAACTGAAACCAGGACCGTACGTGAGGCTCACCGTGAGCGATACAGGCCATGGCATGGACCGTGCGACTACCGAGAGGATCTTTGATCCGTATTTTACCACAAAAGATAAAAGCACGGGAACGGGCCTGGGGCTTGCTGTTACTCACGGAATCGTCAAGAGCCACAGAGGAAGCATCTCAGTTTACAGCGAGCCCGGAAAAGGCACGAGCTTCCATGTTTTGCTTCCCAAGGTTCCTACAAGTGACGTAGAAAAACCCAAACCTTCAGAACCTATTCCCAAGGGGAAGGGGAACGAGCGTATTCTCTTTGTGGACGATGAGCAAGTCCTGTTGAATGTCGGGCAACAGATGCTCGAGCATCTTGGCTATGAAGTTGAAATCACATCAAGCTCTATTGAGGCCTTGGAGCTATTTAAGAGCCAACCTGCCGCATACGATCTTGTCATTACCGACATGACTATGCCAAAGATGACTGGCGATGCACTGGCAAGAGAACTCTTGCGCATCAGGCCTGATATCCCCGTTATTCTTTGCACGGGGTTCAGCGAGCAGATCACGGAAGAAAAGGCCAAGGCCCTGGGTATCCGGGCCTTTTTCATGAAACCGATCCTCATGCGACCAATAGCCGAGACTATCCGCAAGGTCCTAGATGAAAGTAATTATGCCAATATCTCATCCGCCAAAGCCAGGTAATCACGAGCACCTGTGCTGGAACGCCTGAAAAAGACGATTGGCATGCCGTGATCGGCACTCTCTGCTATAGTAGTATTCACCCGGATAACCGTGCTAAAGAGCTTTTCTTTGAAACGTTTGTCTGCCCTGAGATCTGCAAGGATCTTGTTTGACACCCTTGTTCGCTGGTCATAAAAAGTGGCCACAACTCCCATGATCTTTATGTTTTGGTTGATTTCTTCCTTAATGACCGAGATCGTCTCCAGGAGTTCATCCATAGCAGCGTATGCAAATGGTTGCGTCTGGCACGGGATCAAGACCTCGGTTGTAAAGGCAAGCACATTGACTGTAACCAATGAAAGGCTGGGGGGGGTATCCAACAGCACAAAGTCATAGAGATTAACCATGGGTGCCAGGGCCTTCCGGAGGCGGTTTTCGCGACCCAGTTTATTGGCTACCTCTATCTCAAAACCCGACAGATCCACATGGGAAGGGAGAAGATCAAGGTGCTCCCAGGCAGTGTGCGAGACAACGGATTGTGCTGGAACAGGGTCTTGTAACTTGATGACATCATAGACTGAAAGGCCATCTTCCCTGGCACTGAGCCCCAAACCTTTGGTCGTATTCATCTGCGGATCCATGTCAACAACCAAGACATTTTTCCCTCTTTGGGAAAGGCCTGCTGCCAAGTTGATAACCGTAACGGTCTTTCCCACTCCCCCTTTTTCGTTAGCGACTGAAATGATCCGAGCCTTCTTTCTAGCCATCCCAACCTCCGTGTATCGTTATTCGTTATTCGTGAATCGTTATTCGTGAATCGTTATTCGTGGTTGGTCATTTGTCACTTGTCAATCAACAATCATTATTCGTGAATTGCCACGAGTTTTTCCAGGGTCCTTGTCTCTTTCAAGGCAACATTGAGCGACGTTTGCATGGAAGCTAATTCCTCGGCCAACCGATCCTTTGCCAGACCCTTATTTTCGATCAGGCCTTTCATGTCCGACAAATTACCGGTAAAGGCCCTCATCCGATCTGTGAGAGCCTCATACAGCTCGATGGACATAGCATCAACGAGCTTAAAGACATACTGGTATTTCAGGCTTTCTTTGTAGTCCAGAAAGTGGTCCTTTATGGACTCCTGCATCTGTTTTTTGATACCGCGCACACTGGCTTCGAGTGAACGCATAGCGCTGTCAGGGCCCTCTTTGACAGGTTTTTTCAACAACTTCTTTACAGTCTTCACCGTCTTGTAAATACTCAACCTCAAGATAGCCTCGGTCTTAATGCGGGTCGAGTATTGTATGGTACCAGCCAGACGCGGAATATTCAACCGGGCGTCACTCTTGACCGAATCAACGTCCGGAGATCGAACGGCCTTGAACGGACGATCCTGAATCTTAATTCCAAGCTTCTTCATGGTCCTCTGGTATTGTTTAACGGCATCCTTGATCATCAAACTGTAAGGCCCGGCTACCTGCTCAAAGACATCTCCTGCCTTCTTTTCCTCTTGACGAACAAAATTCACGAGCTTTGGATTGATAGATTCTGCTATAAACAGATTAGCAGTCTGTTGCATGGTTTGAAAGATGCGATACAACGTTGGCAAAAAACCCGAGGCATCAAGGTCCTTTTCGTAGTCTTTTATCGAGAGATTGTAGGACCTGATAAAACGAGTCAAGTCCTGCACTATTTCCCCGGATTTCGAGTCAAAAAACCGCTCCACATCGTTTCCCAGGTTCCGTCTCAACTTGAGAGTCGTGCCATCCAATGTATCTTTGATCACCATGGTAATCTGATCAGAAGCCTCTTGCCTCTTGCCCATCTTAGAGAATGCCTCCTGAACTTCTCCGGCATCCTTTTTCAACAGGTCTTGATTGATCCGGATCCAATCTCGCAAGCCGGATGAGATGCTGGAAATCCGTTCCAGGTTACTCACAAGAAGCAAAGCAAATCGGTCCATGGATACCTTCTGGATTACTGCCTTCAAAAATGTCTCTGTTTGCTGGTCTGAAAAGGCAACCATGTCGTTTTCTTCACGCCATTGTTCCAGCCGGCGGCGGTCTTTCCTGGCGATGGCCTGTTCAACCCCACCTTTATAGTCAATGCTTTTGAAGAGGTTGTAGAGGGCAGAAAAAGTAAACACGCAAGGAGCAGGAAAAATCATACCCACTTCCTTTTCCACCCTGCCAACAAGCCCTTTGAGGTCAGCCAGGGTTTCGTGCTCGCTAAAGTCGCAATTTATGACGAATAGGATATTTTTCGTGAGCCCCATCTTCTTGATCAAATTGAGGAATCTTATATCTGCCCGTCGCACGCCTGTTCGGCTGCTCACTACATAGATGATGAGATGAGTTTGGATGAGGTAGTCTTGGATCGTTACAAGGTGCAGGGGATTCGTAGAATCACTCCCTTGACAATCAGCGACCTCGAGGTTTTCTCCAAAACCGCGAGGGGCCTCAAGCGTCAGGCAGACATCCCTTAAATAAACCGCCAGGGACTCGTCACCCACAAAGTCTTTCTGTTTGTGAAAGTCATCTGATTCAAACATGTGGGTTACCGGCTCTGACGAGACAATGCCTTTGACGCGATTGTAGCCACTCAAATATTCGGTAAGGAGCACACAGTTAGGATCGAGGGTATCATCGGAGACGAGTTGATCGGTGTTAAGCCTTGAGAGGTCGTGTTGCAACCGGAGGCGATCTTTTTCATCGTTAATATCGAAATCGCCTCCGCCATCTTCCGGGGATGTGGAAGAAAACAGGATAAGCGCCTGGTTAATATCGGCGTTTATTTCATCCCAGGTCTTAAACTCGAGCCTGGCTCTTAATCCATGGCCAGGTTGTATTCTGGTAATAATTGAGGTTACAACACCTGCGCCCCTCTTGAGATAATCACCTCCGAAAAGGGCATTGGTCAAGGTGCTCTTACCGGATTTTATTGAGCCCACCACCGCCACCCGAATCGTCTCTTCGGCTAATTGTCTTTCGATTCGAGCCGTTGCTGACTGCCATGCCTTAATCGACTGAGAGGCAAGACCGTCAATGGACAAGGCATCTTGAATAATATGGCTAATATCCTGATTGATAGCCAATAGCTTGTTCTTAATATCGTTATAGGCTTCCACGGCGTTTCACGCGCTCAGATCGGTCAAAATTGAAAAAGCGGGATGATGATTCCGGATTCCCTTGGGACAAGGCTGTATATAACAAAGCACGTCGGCATGTCAACAGGAAGGCATGCTCTTGAAACGACTTGCGCCGCATCCGTGGAGTACATTAAGTGCCTAAAGTGAGCTAAAGTGAGCTAAAGCGCCTAAAGTTAAGGTATTCTGCCTATTTATAATATTTTGAGCCGGAGGCGCACTGCTTAATCCCGCTAACAGCGGGACTCACTTTCTTTCAATAAAAAAAACTGTTTCTTCAAGTCCTTAACTTTAGCTCACTTTAGACACTTTAGGCACTTTAGCTCACTTTTCTTCCATTGCCTGCCAAATTCCAGAAGGATGCGGAAAAGTTGTTGTCTCCCCCCAACTGTTAGATACGCCCATAGAAACTATTCGAGCATCGAGGCTACCGAGACCGTCCGATCTGCAAGCATGTGGGTATAACCACCCATTTCGTTGTCGTACCAGCCGTACACGACTATCTTCGTCACAGGAATATCGATGATACTGTTGCCAAGGCTTGCGCCAACCTCGTCCGTATACCCCTTAAGGCGCTTCAGGTCAAAAGAGAGTTTAGCTGTTCGGGTATGCGTCTCTTGTCCTTCGATAATGGTCGCAGCCAAGGGGTGGCCTATGATGTCCGAAGAAACGTTCTGTTCGTCTGAAAACTGAAGATAACCTTTCTTGTCTCTCCCTGTGGCGTCCTTGTAGATCTGATTGATCAGGTTGCGATTTATCGGCTCCGTATAAGAATCATCCTGAATATCGAAGACCAAAATAATGAGCGAACCCGTACTGGTCGGTATGCGCACGGATTCTGCAATAAACCCGATCTTTTTCATCTCGGGGATAACCAGGGCCAATGCCTTTGCGGCCCCTGTAGTGGTCAAAATGATGTTGTTAAAAACGCTCCGGTTGCGTCGAAGGTCCACGGCTCCTGCCTTGGGTGCTCGATCCAGGACCAACTGCGAACCTGTGACAGCGTGAACAGTCGCCATGGATGCAGTGAGGATGCTTTGAGAACCGAAAAAATCCAACAAAGGCTTGATCATATGGGCTAAACAGTTTGTGGTACAAGAGGCGTTTGACACGAGCTTGTGTTTGGCCGGATCAAAGTCACTATCATTAATACCCAAGACCGTGGTGACCGCATCCTCTGGCATGGGGCTGGCCTTGTCTCTTATCTTGAAGGGGGCTGAGACAATCACCTTCTGCGCCCCCGCAGCCAAGTGACCGCGCAACGCACCGCCAGGTGCGTCCGGAGGGGACGTCGGGTCAGTAAACTGCCCCGTGGATTCGAGCACAAGGTCCACGCCGTGAGATTTCCAGGCAATGTCCTTGGGGTTGCGAGTATCGCGCAGTATTGTGACGCGTACGCCATCGATCATCATGGAGCCTGCTTTTTCGTCCAGATTATCAATCACGCGGCTTGCGTTATATCCGTGCACATAATTATGCAAAGTACCGTATGTGGAATCCTTTTCAATAAACCCGGCCACATCCTCAAGCCCTGTGCCGACAGAACGGCCAATATTGACCACGATTTCATAAAAATTCTTCCTCCCCACGTGCTGCCAGATGGACAATTTGGCAATACGTCCCAAGCCATTGATCCCAAGCTTCCCACCTTTCATACTCTCTCCCCCTGTAACTTCTCAAAAAGTCCGGGTACGCTTGAGGTTATGACAACAAGCCTCCGGGCAAGGTGAACCGCTGAACTTCGGCCTCCAATGCCTTAAGTAGCTGGCTGGTTACGTATCAATTGAAATGGTCCCGCCACAGGCGGGATTCAGCGGTTCACCTTGCCCTACGTAGCAACATATTAGCGATTATCGGGAGATTACCCGGACTTTTTGAGAAGTTACCTCCCCCTCAACTAACG
>JAUVJO010000187.1 GCA_030592345.1 Deltaproteobacteria bacterium | reverse complement strand
CCGGTACTTTCGATCCGGAGTGTGCGGACCGGCTTTCAACAGGCATTGAGCGGTTGGCCCAGGGGGGCATAGACGTGGTCCTGCTGGACCTCGGACTGCCGGACGGCCAGGGACTCGATACCCTTACCAGGGCGCAAGTTCACTCGCCACAGGTGCCGATTATCGTCCTGACCGGCTTTGACGACGAAACCCGGGGGGTTGAGGCAGTGCGAAGAGGCGCACAAGATTATCTGGTCAAGGGGCAGGTGGATAGGAATCTGCTGGGCCGGACTGTGCAATATGCCATTGAGCGCAAGCAGGCAGAAATGCGCATCAAACACCTAAACAGCGTGCTTAGAGCCATCCGAAATGTTAACCAGTTGATCGTCGTGGAGAAAGACAGAGATAATTTACTTCAGAAGGCCTGCGATGCCCTTGTAGAGGCGCGAGGTTATGAGGCGGCATGGCTCGGATTCCTGACAGATGGCAAAACCTTTGCAACGGTCAAGGGTTCCGGTTTCGCGGAAGATATCTCTTGTTTTGCCGATCATGTGGTGGCTGGTGATCATCCCCTATGCATAAAAGACGGGCTCACGCAGAAGGATGCTATCGTGGTTTTGGAGAAGTCCGTGGTGTGTGGCGATTGTTTTTTCAAGAACGCATGCACCGGTAAAGAACGTGCTATCATCCGTGTCGAGCGCAGTGGCAGGCTTTTGGGCTTGCTTGCCATATTGCTTGCGTGTGATGTTGCTGCCGACGAGGACGAGAAGTCACTTTTAAAGGAGGTGGCTGGAGACATAGGGTTTGCTCTCCGCAACATGGAGTTGGAAGAGGCGCGTGAGCGGACAGAGGAGGAGCTCAGGCAAAGCTTCCACAGGCTACGGAGAATTTTGGAGGGAACGATCAATGCCCTGGCATCAACCGTCGAAACGAGAGACCCATATACGGCAGGGCATCAGCAGCGGGTGGCTCTGCTTGCCTGCGACATCGCCAAAGAGATGGGCCTTTCAGATGATATGATCAGTGGTATCCACATGGCTGCCCTTATTCATGATATTGGGAAGATATCTGTGCCTGTTCAAATCCTTAGTAAACCCGGCAGGTTGACCGGAGCTGAGTTCGATATGATCAAGGCACACTGTGAAGTTGGCTATGATATATTAAAAGGGATAGAGTTTCCACAGCCGATTGCACAAGTCGTGCGTCAACATCATGAAAGGATAAATGGTTCCGGCTACCCCCAAGGCCTCAAAGGGGAGGATATTTTGCCAGGAGCCAAAATCGTAGCCGTGGCAGACGTGGTTGAGGCCATATCTTCTCACCGGCCTTACCGGCCATCTCTTGGTATAGATAAGGCACTGGAAGAAATCTCAGAAAACAGGGGTATCCTTTATGAGTCTGATGTAGTAAATGCTTGCCTGAAGGTTGTTGAAGAGAAGGGGTTTGGGTTTGGGCTAGGGTTCGAGTAGCCGTTCACGGTTCACCGACGGACAGGGGCCGCTGGAAATAAGCGCTATGTTGTTTTTGCACCGGATGCACTACTGAAAAAGATGAAGATCGAACATCGAATGAAAAACGAATATCCAATACCGATTAAAAGATGAACGTCGAACATCGAACATCGAACGTCCAACGTCGAATGAAAAACAAAAAAACCAATACCAAACATTCAACGGCTATTTCTATTTCTTCATCTTTTCCCATTCAACATTCGATGTTGGACGTTCGATGTTCGACGTTCATCTTTCAAAATGGCTTAAATGTCACCTGTAAACGTTTACAAGATAACATAGCGCTCATGGGGGCGATGGACAGCCTCCTAGTCAAATAAGACCCGCGAGATGTCGTTATAAAAGACAAAAATCATAAGCACGACAAGAACGAAGATGCCAACCTGCTGCGCTACTTCTCGCATCTTGAGGTTGACTGGCCTGCGGGTCACGGCTTCAATCAAGAGAAACAGAAGGTGTCCCCCGTCCAATACAGGGATAGGCAATAAATTAATAACTGCAAGATTGACACTCAAGACGGCTATGAAAAAGATAAGACTTGCCATGCCTGCCTTGGCCTGTTCACCTGCCAACTGGGCAATCAGGATGGGCCCGCCGATGCTTTTGGCCGAAATGGTTCCTGTTAGGATTTTGCCGATGGACAAAACCGTGAGTTCGGTAAGCTGCCACGTTTGCAATACCCCTTGGGCTAGCGCCTCAAAGGGGTTGAGCCGCTCAATTGTAAAGGCACCTGAGGCTGTAATCCCTATGACATACCTGTTTATTGTTTCCCCAAAGATGTTTTGAGATGGAACCAGTTCGGGAGTGATCCTCATAGAAATAATGGCCTGGTTGCGCAAGAGTTCAAACTTTGAGGGACGACCGCCGCTTTCCTTAATAAAGTCTGCCATATCATCCCAACGGGTAACAGGCTTTCCGTCTACTGCGACAATCCGGTCACCGGCAATGACACCTGCTTCATGAGCTGGCATGCCTTCTTGTACGGCACCTACTTCCGGCTTCATGATCGGAAGCCCTGAGATTTGAAAGAATGCAAAAAATATCACTACTGCCAGCAGGAAATTAAAACCCGGACCTGCGAGCACAATCAGGCATCGCCTGAACAGACTTTTGTGAGAAAATGAATGGGGGATCTGGGACGCATCAATCTCTGAATCCGGTGCCTCTCCGACCATTTTCACGTACCCTCCAAGGGGTATGGCCGAGATCATGTAATCGGTCATTCCGACCTTCTTGCCAATGATTTTGGGACCAAATCCAAGAGAGAACTTTTCCACACCCACGCCCACCAATTTTGCCACAATGAAGTGACCAAACTCGTGCACAAAGATCAAAACACCCAATACAATCACAAATGAAATAATGCCCGTACTCATATCTGCCCTCTCCGCCGTGGTGGATCAGGCGTGGTGTTGGAATGCGGTGATGTCCTTAAGCTGACAGGCGCACTGCGCACTGCGGAGTGCGAATTATTGCGTGGTGAGCCCGGCGATGGCGGGCGGATATTTTCCTCGGCCGTACGCCGCGCCCAGGCGTCTGCTGACAAAATATCTGAAAGCCCTGGTTTGGACACGGGTTTGTGTTGGTTCATTGTCTCTCGTACGATTTGTTCAATGCGACCAAACCCGATCTGGTGGTTGAGGAATGCATGGACTGCCACCTCATTGGCGGCATTTAAGACAGCAGGACACGTTTTTCCGGCCATGCACGCCTCCATGGCAAGGGCCAGGCAAGGAAACTTTTCAAGGTCTGGCTCTATAAATGTGAGTGCACCAAGTTCAACAAAATCAGGGTGCGGCAATCCCGTGGAGAGCCGTTCCGGGTAAGACAGGGCATAGGCAATCGGTATCCTCATGTCAGGTGAGGAGAGTTGGGCGATGACAGAACCATCCTGATAGGCTACCATTGAATGTACTATGCTTTCCGGATGAATGACGACTCGGATGCTTTCCAATGGCACGTCAAAGAGCCATTTTGCCTCGATAACCTCAAGGCCCTTGTTCATCAGTGTCGCTGAGTCCATTGTGACCTTGGGTCCCATGTCCCACGTAGGATGGCGAAGTGCTACCTCTGGTGAAATATCGTCCAGCTCTTGAACGGGTTTGTCCAAAAAAGGGCCGCCGGAAGCCGTAAGAAGAATCTGCCTCAGGTCTTGCCTCCGGTTTCCGGCAAGGGACTGAAAAATCGCGCTATGTTCACTGTCTATCGGGATGATCGGGACGCCTTTATCTCTGGCGGTTTGCATCAAGAGTTCTCCGGCCATGACAAGGCTCTCCTTGTTGGCCAGAGCAACAGGTTTGCCATTACTAATGGCTGCCAGAGTTGGAAGCAGACCTGCTGAACCCACCATTGCTGAAACGACCAGATCAGCAGAACTGAGGGTCGCGGCAGCCTTATACCCCTGTTCACCGTGAAGGATTTCAACGCCATCCATTCCCTTGGTCCGCTCTTCTAACTGATGGGCCAAAGCATCATCTAGAACCACGGCTACCTGAGGAGAAAAACGTTTCAACTGCTCGCACAAGAGGTTTATGTTTCGACCACCTGCCAGGGCCACAACGGAGAACCTGTCCGGAAATTGCTCCACAATCCGCAGGACATTTTTCCCAATGGAACCAGTAGAACCTAATATGGCAAGGCGTTTCATGTTTGTAGTTATTAGTTCAAAGTTAAGAGTTCGTAGTTCTTAGTTCGTTTTCAAAGGAAGCGAAGCAAAATGCCTGAAGTGCCGGCATTGAAGACATGATCAAGCCTTTCGTTAGGATTGATTCTATTCAATTAACTTTAGGCACTTTAGCTCACTTTAGCTCACTTTAGGCACTTTACTCTAAAGTAGATACATTTTGAAATAATAAACCACCGGGGCTGCAAAGAGCAGGCTGTCAATACGGTCCAGGACCCCGCCGTGCCCGGGGAAAAACCCTCCGGAATCTTTCAATCCAATGGAGCGTTTAAGCATAGATTCAACCAGATCGCCCGCCTGCCCCAGAATACCGACGAGTACAATTAAAGCAAGACAAAGCCCCCATGCGATTTCCGGCAGCCAGCATGTCTTGAACAAAGAGCCAACCAAGAGATTAGCGGCTAACCCGCCACCTGCCCCTTCTACTGTTTTGCCAGGGCTTACGCCAGGGGCGAGTTTGTGACGCCCAAACGCTTTTCCAACATAATAGGCACCTGTATCCCCGGCAAATACAACGATCAGCAGAAAGCATGTCCAGATAATCCCGTTGTTCCAATCCCGGATCAATATCAAATGGCCCAGCAAGAATGGAATATAGATAAAGCCCATAACCTGCCTGGACAGGACTTCCGATACAGAAGCCCCCGGCTTAAACCGTGCCAGACACATGATGGCAGAGCCAAGAAAGACCAAGGCTAACATGCCACAAATCGTGATAGTATTGCCTGTGCAAAAAGATAATATAACTGCCAAGCCAAGTATCAGGCCAACCCATTTTCCCGCTACTGCCTTTCCAGGAAAGACCAAGGCATAATATTCTAATAAGCCGAGTGCCGCTGTCAAGCCAACAAAGAGCGCAAAGCAGGCATTGCCCCCCTCAAAGACGATCAAGATCAATAGGGGGACAGCTACTGCAGCAGTAAGCCACCGTTTAAGGTGCGCAGATATCACAAATCCCGCTCCCGTCAGTTCCGGCATTTGCCAAGACATTCCGCCTCGATTCAGAACTCACGAATCACTTGCCTGCTCGCCAAGCTTTGCGAGGCAGGCGGGACGGATTAGATTTTCGCTGAACTCCTGAACCCCTGAACCATTGAACCTGTGAACGGTTACATTCGCTCTTCGGTCAGGCCGAACCGGCGTTCGCGCTTTTGATAATCATGGAGGATCCGGATGAGTTCCTCTCTTCTGAAGTCGGGCCATAGGGTCTGTGTGACGAAGATCTCAGAGTAAGCAATCTGCCAGAGCAAAAAATTGCTGATGCGCATCTCGCCGCTCGTCCGAATCAGAAGGTCCGGCTCAGGCATGCCCTGGGTGTAAAGATAATTGGAGAACAGCTCCTCTGTTATCTCCTCGGGTTGAAGCCTGCCTGCTTTGATTTGTGTTGCGATCTTTTTGGAAGCCCTCACGATCTCATTGCGGCCACCATAGCTCAAGGCCAGATTCAGAATCATCGCTTGATTTTGTCGAGTTTCCTCCATGACTTCGCGGAGGACCTTTAAGACATTGCCGGGCAACCGCTCGATATCACCGATCGCGTTCAAGAGGATGTTATTCTCCATCATCTCGGCCAGTTCTGACTTCAGAAAACTTTTAAGGATGCTCATTAGAGCCGTAACTTCTTGCCGGGGGCGCTGCCAGTTCTCGGTTGAAAATGCATAAAGGGTTAACACCTCTACCCCGATTTCCCGACAAGCTCGCACAATATTTCGGACAGATTCAGTTCCCTCCTTGTGACCTCTGATACGGTTCAGCGAGCGCTTCCTGGCCCAGCGGCCATTGCCATCCATAATAATGGCGATATGTCGCGGGAGTGATTTGAGGTGTAGCGGAGAGCGATCAGAATTCAAGTATCTCCTTCTCTTTTTCCTGGCAGACCTGGTCAGTTTGTTGAATAAACTCGTTTGTGATCTTCTGGATCTTGTCTTGTCCCTTATGGGAGTCATCCTCCGAGATCTCGCCATCCTTCTTCATGCTTTTTAGAAAATCGTTGACATCCCGTCGGATGTTGCGGATTGACACCTTGTGCTCTTCGGCCATCTTGCGCACTATCTTTACAAGCTCTTTTCGGCGCTCTTCGGTAAGGGGCGGTATGGCAATACGGATTAGCTTTCCGTCGTTCATTGGGGTAAGCCCCAGCTCGGATTTGAGAATTTCTTTTTCGATCTCACCTATGACTGTTTGATCCCAGGGCTGAATAATGACGAGCCTGCTCTCCGGAATAGACAATGAGGCCAGTTGGTTAAGAGGCGTTTGGGTGCCGTAGTAGTTTACCCGAATACCCTCAAACAGGGCCAGTGAAGCTCGACCGGTTCTAACCTTCTTGAACTCGTTTTTCAAGGCATCAATCGATTTGCCCATCCTCTGCCGTGCGTCATCGCAAGCTGAATCAATCACTGTCCGGGACCCCCTGCACCAAAGTTTGGTCATTGGTCATTGGTCATTGGTCATT
>JAUVJO010000295.1 GCA_030592345.1 Deltaproteobacteria bacterium | reverse complement strand
GAACGTCGAACGTCGAACGTCGAACGTCGAATAATGATGTCGCTGCGCTTCTCAAATTTTTTAAAATTAAAAAAACCAATACCGAATATTCAACGGCTATTTCTGTTTCTTCATTGTGTCAACAGTAGATAATAGTGTTCAGAAAGGGCTAGTATTTCAATAAGTTGCAGAAATACCGAGACAGAACTTAGGGGACATGACCGTATGAGAAAAGGCCGTCTGATAAGCGCTTGCCTGCTGGGTGTCATTATTATGTGCATATCTGGTCTTGATGTTCTTTTTGCTGAGAATGGCCCAAAGGTGGTTGAGGATAGATTAAGCAGCCGTGCCGATGATATGAGGATCGTGGTTGTTTATGACAACAACCCTTATAAAGCGGGGCTCGAAACCGCATGGGGTTTTTCGTGTCTTGTGATGGGAACGGAAAAGACAATCCTTTTTGACACCGGTGGTGATGGCAGGTTGCTGCTGGATAATATGAAAAGGTTAGGCGTTGCCCCTGAACAAGTAGATGTGGTAGTTCTCTCTCACATCCACGGAGATCACACCGGAGGTTTGCACGACTTTTTGGAAAAGAACCATGATGTAAGTGTTTATCTCCCCAAGTCCTTTCCCGAGCGGTTCAAGAAGGATGTCAAAGCACAAGGGGCAAAGGTGGTTGAGGTTGAACAGCCCCTCGAGATTTGTAAACATGTTTATTCTACCGGCGAGCTTGGAACGTGGATAAAAGAGCAATCCCTTGTAGTGCGTACAGACATGGGGTTGATCGTCATCACGGGGTGTGCACATCCTGGCATAGTGGAAATAGTCAATTATGCCAAGGGCCGGTTTGAAGATGATGTCTATTTTGTCATGGGTGGTTTCCATTTGGGTGGCGCAGGTAGAAGTGAACTGGAAAAGATCGTTTTGAGTTTCAAGAAGTTAGGCGTCCAATATGTTGGACCTTGCCATTGCTCAGGAGATCCGGCAAGAAAACTTTTTAGAGTGAAATATCGCAAGAATTTCGTGGATGTGGGCGTAGGAAGAACAGTAACAATGCAGGATTTGAAGTAGGAAGGGGCCGCCCATTTCGGTCAAGTGAACGCATGCCAACAGAGCAAGATTATAAGACAGCGCGGGCGCTGGCAGTCGAGACGCTGGCAAAACTTGATATAGGTGAGTGCTGCATCAAGGCTGGTCTTTCACTTGAAACGGTCTCTACTGACAAAAAACGGGTGCCAATTCCATATCTGGGTAAGACATACCATCTTACTCTATGCGACGAAAAGATCTCCTTTGACGAAGAGGTCAACCCCCTCAAACTCCCGGATCAGGTCCTACTGCTTCACTACTTGATCACGGCTACTGGCGGGCCTCTCGAAGAAAGGTGGATTACTTTCCGTGAAGTGCCATCCGGCCCCTTTTACTACCCGTCCTTTGTAAAACGGGCCATCGTGCCCCTGGTAAAGTGCTTTGGGCAAAAACCCGAGCTGCTGGAAAAGGTGGCCGGTGCAGTTGGTCAGATTGTGAAGCTGCCAGGTGACAAGGCCCTTAAGGTCTCCGCCCTTTCCCGCGTGCCTGTGGTGCTTTCCTTGTGGAAAGGAGATGACGAGTTTCCGCCCGAGGGGAATGTCTATTTTGATGCATCCGTTGCTTCCTATCTCCCCACAGAGGACATTGCTTACCTGGCCGGTGCGGTGGTGTACAAAGTGATCGGCCTGGCCCGGAATTTGTTTTGAAAATAACAATACTTGGCTCTGGGACGTGTGTTCCGTCTTTAAAGCGGAGCAGTTGTTCGGTCTTGATTCAGATAGATTCGACCGTGCTGCTCTTTGACTCCGGTGCCGGGACGATCAGAAGGCTCCTTGAGGTTGGGGTTACTATCAATCAGATCTCGTACATCTTTTACAGCCACCTTCATCCGGACCATTCCGGCGAGCTGGTTTCCTTTCTCTTTGCAACAAAATACCCTGAGAGCTACAGACGACGCAAACCCTTTACCATTGTGGCGGCCAAGGGGTTTAGAGACTTCTATGAAAAACTCAAGTTGGCTTACGGAGAATGGATTGAACTGGCACCAGGTCTTATGAACATCTTAGAGCTCGACAACAAGGGCCGTGACCACCTCGATTGCGGCGTGTTCGACGTTGACACCCTTCCCATGAATCATACGGAAAGCAGTTTGGCCTATCGCATCACTGCACCCAACGGCAGGTCTGTTGTCTACTCAGGAGATACTGATGTATGTGAAAACCTCGTGACCCTGGCCAAGGAAACGGATCTGCTGATTTGTGAGTCAGCTCTCCCTGATGAGATGAAGGTCCCAGGGCATCTTACGCCGTCTCTGGCCGGTCAGATCGCTACCAGGGCAGGGGTGAAAAAACTTGTTCTCACCCACTTATATCCTGAATGCGACGCAGTTGATGTCTCTGCGCAGTGCCGAAAAACCTATCAAGGACCCCTGGTTGTGGCTGAGGACCTTTTGGAGATCCGGCTACTGTAACTTCCGTTCACCGTTCACCGTTAACCGTTAACCGATTGGTGTTAATGGTCACACACGTTTTCTCCTGCTACTAGAGTATCGCTGAGATATTGCTGAACCAGATCCTCAGGGGCAAGTCCAGGGGCACCTGTGACAACCTTGATGCCATTTTGTCCAAAAAGACTCAGGGCCTTTTGGCCCATGCCACCTGCAATGATAACTGATACACCCAGTTCGTGAAGCCATGCGGGGAGCACACCTGGTTCGTGGGCCGGGGGGGGATAAGAAACACTCTTTTTAATTTCCCTGTTTTCCACTTGGACAATCGCAAATTCAGACGCATGGCCGAAATGAGCTGTTAATCGTCCCTCGTCTATAGGGATCGCAATCTTCATAGCCGTCGCATCCTTTTCATCTGTTTGTTCTGCTTGTTGGGTAGGTTTCGATTCCGGAACAGGAGCTTTTACCTGGCTGCCTTCCTTGATTTTTTGGACAACCTGATCAAAGGCTTTTGTAACATCCGAGTCCGGATACTTATCCATATACGATTCCCCCGAATCTCCGCACTTGACCATTCTGGGGTCAAAGGGGATACTACCCAGGAAGGGGACACTCATGTCCATGGCAGTTCTAAAACCACCTCCTGCGCCGAACAGCTCCACAGACTTGTTGCAGTGGGGACACATAAAACCGCTCATATTTTCTATCAACCCAATGATTGGCATCTTGACGGTCCTGCAAAAACTGATCGATTTCCTGACATCGCCCAAAGATACCTCCTGAGGCAAGGTCACAATGACCGCCTTTGTACCAGGGATTGTTTGAGCAATAGACAGCGGTTCGTCCCCCGTACCGGGCGGACAATCTATAATAAGATAATCGAGGCTTTCCCAGTGTACGTCTGAAAGAAACTGGCGGATGACGTGCATCTTCAACGGTCCCCTCCAGATGACGGCTTCGTCTTGATCCTGAGTCAGGGATTCGATGGAGACAACCTTCAGGTTTTTTGAATACTCTTTGGGTACCAATCGGCGATCTGCGCTTACGTCAAGAAGACCCTTGAGCCCCAGCATTCTGGGGATATCCGGGCCGTGAAGATCCACGTCCATCAGACCGACTTTGGCCCCGCTTTTTGAAAGGGCGATGGCCAAATTAGCGGCAACGCTGCTCTTGCCAACACCCCCTTTGCCGCTCATCACCAGGAGCTTATGTTTGATAATACCCAGGGCTCCTTCGATCAACTTATCTTGTTCACTGGTGGCCTTGTCCTGTTTACTACTGGAAGACGCACCCTTCTCAGAATCACTCATGAAAAAACCTCCTCTATTTGTGATGTGTCAGAATCTCTTTGATTGATATAATGAACTATATATGCATTCGCGCGGCTGATTGCAACCCCTTAACGCCCCTGTGGCCCAAAAAGCGAAGCTCATGAGACATTATCTCTTTCGTAAGCGTTCACAGGTTCAGGGTTCAACGTTCAGGGTTAGGGAAAAGTATGAAGATGAGAATACAACCTTTGAACCCGTGAACGGTCACTTTTTTTCTTACCTAATCCCATGGGCGAAGCATGCCATTTGCCTAGAGCCAGTGACCTTCCACATTGGGTCCTTCTGATGCCTTTAACTGTCCGTTTTTGTAGTGCATGACAGCATCTATCACGCGCTCTTCTTTTGCACCTGTGATGACCTTGATGCCAGCGGCGTTCAATACATCAAATGCCTTGGGGCCGCAGTTGCGAGTTATCAATACGTTGGCGTCTTGATCCGCAACGGTCTTCGCCGCCTGGATACCCGCACCGTGCGGCAGATTAAGATGCTGCTTGTTTTCAATAGCCTCGTACTCCAACGTGGCTGGATCCACGATGATAAAGTAGTGAGCCCTTCCAAAGCTCTGATCCATATCCGAAATCAGTTCATTTTCTGTGGACGGAACAGCAATCTTCATTCTTGGTTATACCTCCTTCATGGGCGTATTTAAGAGTTGGG
>JAUVJO010000048.1 GCA_030592345.1 Deltaproteobacteria bacterium | reverse complement strand
CGTTGCAACCTGGGCCAGACTCGAAACGTAAGCGTAGCAGATTCTTGAGATCAGACAACTGGTGTCCGGATAGAATAATGTGCTCATGACTTGCTACGAATTCTGTCACTTCTGTTGGCATTGACGAGGCGTGGACAGATAATTCTGGTAGGGTATCATAACCGTCAACCAGAGGGAACCAACCCGGAGGCTTTCCCGTTGCTTCAATAATTAGGGCC
Source organism: Deltaproteobacteria bacterium (assembly GCA_030592345.1). Classification (GTDB taxonomy): domain Bacteria; phylum Desulfobacterota; class Desulfobacteria; order Desulfobacterales. The sequence continues at coordinate 13,352 of JAUVJO010000048.1, read as the reverse complement.
TGATCGGGAATTGAGAGTTGATAGAGATCGAACACCTCTTTTTCTAACGTGCCTTCAGTTGTTGATAGGGCTACCTGCGCAAGAAGACTCAGTAAGCAAGATTCCTCTTGACTTGTCGATGTCAAACGCTTGGGGGCACAGGTTCTTTCGCACAGATCTTGAGAAACTAGGAATTCCTTCATAGCACTGCAGTACTCTGCGAGCCGTGTGAGACCCTGTATTGGCGGCACAGGATTGTCAAAACACTGAGGTACAGGTACCCTTGCGATATCCCCAACCACTACCGCTAACGGGCCGGAAACAAACCGGACCATATAATTGAAAACCCTTGAGTTAAGGATTCCCAGCAGTGCTGTGTCCGACATTTTGGTTCCCGACAAACAAGGCCCGTTGTAATCAAAGACCCCCCGCCAACATGAATCCTGGCCGCAAAGCCCCTCGATGCATTTGTAGTATAGGTGATCCCTGGGAGATACCACCATTTTTGCTCAGTGATCCTCGCAATACGGTCTTCGCGATAGAATCTACGTGCACCCTGGGACCAATCAATGAGGTACTCTTCATTCCCAACCCACTTCTTGTATGTGCCGCCCTTTGTGAGCCATATCCATCTTTTGTAATTCAAGGACTCCCAGAAATATCGTGCAAAGCGTTCTTTGTTGCCAGATTTTGTAAAGTTGAAATTTTCAAAAAACCTATTGAGTTGAGGGTTGTTTGAAAAGGCTTCGCGGATACCTTCCGACATCCAATAGACGAAAGGCGAGCCCGGAATCGTTTTGAAGTCCCGTTGGTTGAAAGCATATCTACAAGGGCTACCACGTTGGCAAGAGTCAAGCAGACCTCGTGCCTTTGTTTGCACGTCATGCAGGTCAATTAAGCGAACGGCAATAGACTGGTTCAGGGTCTGACTGTGTCTTCCGACCAGCATAGCCACATTGGATTTTGCCCCCGATATCTCTTGAAAGGCGTGGGGCCCCAAATGAACAATAAATTCAACGAAACAATTCGTCAGGAACCAGTGCCTGAAAATCTTGTATTGTGAAAGGAATAACCAGGATTGTTGTGTTACCATAGCCCAGACACCTGAACCATTCGCCAACCGACTGCATCGCAATATGAAGGCAGCGTAGAGATCGTTTTTGCCCTCCGGATACTTAGCTTTCAGGTAGTGGTCTATCAATGCTCCAAAGTTGCGTGAACCCATATAAGGCGGATTGGCCGCCACCACGTCGTACCTCCGCGCGAGTAGATCGAACAGCCCCAACCCCTTGCCTGCCGTATGGCAGAAGAACGCCTGCGCCAAGTCCGCTGACTGCGCCTCGGCGGCGAAATGATCCTTTAACGCAGTGAGAGTCTTTTGCTTCCAGTCATCATAACTTTCGAGAGCCAACGGCAACTTACCTTGAATTGTGGTCGGCTCAAATAGTTTCGCTTGCACACCACCACGGGACCTGACCTCATCGTAATTTGCCTAAAGATGTTCCAATTCATTCTCAACAGGCTCTTCGATCTGTAGTAGTGAGCCAAGTTCGTCGGCATGTTCCAAACCTTCGAAAATCACTTCCAGTGCAGGGCGAAGCGGTTCATCGTCGGGGTGTTGTTTCAAGAAGGCCTTGAGGTGATCTTTCGTTTCTGGCAAGCGGATATTGGCAGCGACTAAATTGGTGTGCGAACCCGCGAAGTCGAAAGCCTTAACTGCGGCCTTCATCCACAGGGCAGCCTCGGCAATCTGCACGGCGCGCTCGTCGATGTCTATACCGTAGAGATTCTTTTCCAGAATTGAATGGCAGATGTCCTCCGGCTCGACCAAGTCGCCCTCTTCTTGATACATGGCGTAAAAGAGATCGAAGGCCTCCAACAAGAAGTGTCCCGACCCACAGGCTGGGTCGAGGAAGGTGATCTCACGGACGGGCTTCTCTTCAACTGACGTGCGGTCAGCGTCACGGACGAAGTATTCCCAGTCTTTGACTAACTTTGTATCCGGCCGCATCCCAACCCAGGTGGCTCCGAGGGAGTTTTGAACCAGGAACTTGACCATGTAAGGCTCGGTATAAAGCTGGGTGGCAGGAATGATGTCCGCCCCTTCAATCTTAGCCCCTTTTTGCGTACGGATTTTTTCAAAGACCCGGTCCTTTTCTTCTGTATTCCAGTACTGATAAGCCCATCCGAGTGCGTCAGCGGCTTTGAACACGTCGTTCGTGGCAGCACACTGCCCATTGACGGCCCGTGTTCCAGAAAGAAGAGCAACACAATACTTAAGTGCCGCGGCAGTCGGTTTGAGCGCCACCCCAGCGGCCTTGGGGTCAAAGAGCACTGGTAAAGTCTCAGCCCTCTCGGAGAAAGCCCTATATAGGACGGCAAACAAACCGTCGTCGTCACCCGAGCAGAGTTCCGGCTGGCGCTGTGCCAGACGGTAGTGTTCGAGAGATCGCCCGCCGTAGACATCCTTCTGGAGAATGACCTCGTCGATCAACTCGCGGGCTTCCATGCAGCGCAATGCCAGCAAGCGGTTGGCCCATGTGTAGGCCGTCTCGCGGACGAACTCACGCACAGCAACCGCTAGCTTTATGCCTGCCTCGCGTCGAAGGGAAAGGTAAGCATCTACTACGTCCCGAGCATGTTTGTCGTCGTCTGAGAGGTGTGGCAATTCATCCACAGGCATAGGTTCCGGGTCTCGTCTAACCCCGATGGCTGCGAGGCGCTGCTCCAGGTCGCCTGGATGCCAAGTGCCCCCGGCGTCGTACCAGCCTTCGAGCAAGTGACGGAGTTCGAGGACGATGGTCTTAAGAATTTTTTTGTGAGTAGGATCCATTAGCGCAGCTCCACTTCATACCCTTCGTCGAGCAGTCTTAGAACCTCTTGTTCCAGTTTTTCACGGAGAGATTCCCACTCCTCACGGGAGGTAACCCTGGTGACCGTTGACAAGTCGCTGAGGCGAACCTGACGGATCTTCTTTGGCTCTGGTTTCGGCTTGTCATGCTTTTTAGCAACCTCCTCAGAGATCCGTTGTCCAAGACCCCTTATTAACACTCGTGCTCGGTCCGGAAGTGCTGCTACCTGTACGGGAAGCGAAATAGTATCCAGCTGATCGAGCAAGCTTTCCAAGGGTGCGGCAAGCCCTGGCTTCAGAGCCTGGTCCAATTCATTTGAAGCAAGGTCATCGGCCAGCCGATTCAGGGCTTCCTCCAATAGCTTCCTTGCTTCCACGCGCCAAGCATCCAGGAGGGGTGCTACTTCAAGCACAGCTTGTGACTTTAGGCTTTGCAGGCGTTTCCAGACCTCCCTGTCAGTGAACGATGCCGAGACTTTTGCCGTACGATACTCGTCCAGAAAGTGTCTGATGGGGTTGTCTGGATTGAGGTGGTGCTCGATACCTTCAAGCTGGCCAAAAAGGTTAGCCATCTCAGTAAAAAGAAGACCATTGTCCGCTTGAAATTTTGCATGCTCCTCTATGGTCTTAAACCCGGCTTTTAACTGGTCTTGGGCTCCGTGAACTTCTTTCACACGATGGACTGGATTTGTAAGGCTTTTCACACTGCGCCACGCGTCAACCCCTTCGGTGAAATCGGTGGCCAGCGGCATGGCTGACCCCTGGATCCAAAGATTGACAGTTTCGGCCTTGGCAAGGATGTTGTCGGCCAGATTACCCGCCACCTCGCTGATAGATGCCGGGGTTTCATCAATGTTGCGTGTCTTGGCTATCCTTATAATGAATTTTCTTGTATCAGTGAGGATATCTGGATCAAGGTCGATTTCTTCCAAGACCAGTTCAACCTTGTTGAAGCTGCGGCTGACGCGCAAAGCATCGACGAGCTCCTTGTCCTTGGGGTTGGTGTAAGGCTTCTTTCCAATGAGAACTTTTACAGCAGCTGCCCTGACCAAAGCCGCCACACCCACCCGCAAGGCATTTCCGTCCCAGCCATATGGGGGTGACGAAAAGTTGCGGAGAAGATTTTCCCCAAGCACACGGCGCCCGGCATTCTGCTTCGTCGAGAGGAAGATGCGTATGGCATCCAATAGGGGTGCGTTGAGATCTATTTTGCCTGCTTTGTCGTGAAGCTTAAGAGCCTTAACATCTCCGGTGGCGGTGGTCGCTCCTGCCAGGATATCCATTATGGCCTTTTGTTCATTAGCAACCCGAACAGGGACCTTGTCGAATTTGGGGTAAAGTATGGGCCAGTATGTGGCCAACTCCGACCGGAGGCTGTCACCGGGTGTCTGCCCTGACTTCAAAACAAGAGACCGACTGGAGCCTCGAAAAACTACATGGCCGGACCGGATACCTGCCTTCAAACCATCAATTACCTTGCGGTGCAGTTTCGGAAGATCGTTGGCTTCGCGATCCTGGGCCAACTTGCGGGCTTCTTCGGCCTTGTATGGATCTCCTTTCCAGTTATCGATAACCTCTTTCATGGCCAAATACCGGGCGAGATCACGATCAAAGCCTGGTACTCGCCCAGGCAGGAAAAAGATTGTGTTCTGCTCATCTGAACGAAGGCTGCGGTTTTCAAGGTCTGCAAGATCTACATCGCCAAGTGCACCAAGAGGAGTGAACACCTTCACTGCTACGTCACCAACCCGACCCGGCACTTGTGTGCCGTCAATCTGTAAGAGAAACTGGAAACCCACGTCTCTGTAGCTGACGGAGTCGAATCCCAGCCAGTCGCGCCAGTGTGACTTGCCGGGCTCGTGCACAAAGTGCAGCTCAAGCCCACGTTCGCGGTCCTGCTGCTTATACTGGACCTCCACAGTAGTCACTTCCTCCTCAAAGGTGCGCCGTTCGCCGGTCAAGAATTCATGTTCTTCCCCTATCTTGGCAACCAGTTTGGCGGAGATGAGTCGTTCCAACTCTGGCTCGATGCGCGAAAGGACAGAAGGCAGATCTTCGTCAACGTTTTCAAGAAGCAAACGAGCGATGTTGTCTTTTGTGCGTGGGATGTATGGAAGCTCACGGATGAGATAGAGAACCTCTGCTACTTTGGGTGTAAGCCCAGTCGCATCAGGAACCACCTCTTTTAGACGGGACAACTCGGTGCGAACGTCAGGGCTGACCTCTCCCTCGCCAACAAGGTTGTGATAAACCTCATCAAAGCTTACCAATGCTCCAACACCCTCATCAAGATAGTTGCGCCTTCCTGCCCGCAGAATATCCTGGCTGATGGCCAAAAGCGTTCGAGTTGATCCGGTCATCTGTTCTCCACGTCCCCCTTTTGACCGGAGAGACTTGACGATCTCTGGGACCAGATGGATCTGGTAAGGGAAGAAAGGATAATAGACTGCAAATTTCTCTTGGCTGGCCGCAGGCAGGGTCTGGCTAGTATTTGCCAGTTCCCCCAGACCGCGGAGGACACCTCCACGAGAGGTATATAGTTCATCCAGAACCTGTTTGCCGGAGAGCTTCTTTTTGAAAAGCCGATCTTCTAACACGAGTTCGATATTCTCTGTTGTCATGGCTGGTTTATAACGAAAACGCGCCTCAATCTTCTTCATGTCACCAGCCAGCGCACGAGCCTCTTTGAAAATGGAGCCTATGTCGCCATGGGTTGTGACAGCTATCCAAACCTTCCCCTGGCCTTTGATCGCAGCCTCTTCGATCAAGGCCTGGAGCTGGGCAAGCCGGTTACTATCATCGCCAATCCACTGACCGGATTCATCTAAAACCAACATTAGGCGTTGGGGTATCTTAACTTCTTTCTTCCTGTCTTCTAGATCGTCCAAGGCAGTCCTTATTAAGAATTCGACGTTGTACAACTCGCCACTTTCAGCTTCCTTGAGCGCTTTGTCTACCTCCTCTACCGAGGAGAAAATATCCGGGGCAACCTGGCAGGCAGCCTTATAAAGATGGGTGCGATAAAATGATAGATTTTGCTGAATGCCGGCCCAGGATTTTTTAGCAGAAGTTTCCACAGCCGAATGCAGGTCTTCCAACTTTCCCTGTTTATCCAGTTCGGCTTCGATTACCCGGGCATAAAGCAGATTGGTCCCATACCCTTGTGAATGATAGTATTGTGACAGCAAAATGCCTGGCAAAGGACGGTCCTTGCTGTCAGCAAGCGTGTTAAGGTTAAATGCAAGAACCTTTGTTTCGCACTGGTTCATACGACTCAGGCTGCGAGTAATTGAGTTCTTTGCAGATGAATCCGGAGGAATGCGGGCAGTAAATCGATCACAGGCCGAAACTCCGGCCAGCTCACGATTTTCAGCAAGAAGCGCCAGGATCTTTGCCAGATGGGATTTCCCGGACCCAAAATAGCCGGAAATCCAGACGCCGATCTCTGTAGTATTGGAAAGAAAACTATCGGTATAATGTTCAAGAAAATCATCAAGGAGCTTTTCGATCATAGGAGTGATCACGTAGCTGCCGATTTCAGCCGCAAGCTTATGTTCATCTTCCGTTTCACCGACTTTGATAACCGGCTCTATTTTTTCAGCTACTTTTGTCTCAAAAAGCTCCGAAATTTTCATGAATAAACTCCTTTTCGTATCGAATTAAAGCAGATCCCCGCGATACATGAATTCGGCTTTTTTACCCAAAAATGAATATGTTCGCGGTCCGTCAATATAGCCAGGTATCAGCACAACTACCGGACCGTCAAGGGTCGATTGAGCGCTGCCCCAAAGTTGCTGCATCACATCCCTGGGTCCACAGGCGGGATAGAACGCTGCAAGCCTTTCAAGGCTTACTACCGGTTTCCCGAAGCCGGGCTCTGCAAGACGATCTCTAATTGTATCAGCGACAGTATTGATCCACATATTACCAAGTTCAATTTCCGGATCAGATCCCGGCATCGGATCTTGCAGCGAAGCGACTACATTCTCAGCTCCAATATCGGCAAGCACGTGTTGGGTGACATCCAGGACATCCACAATCCTCACAGCAAAATCCGGAGATAGCGCAGTTACCTGGTCATGCCACTCTTTTAGTACCGCCGCCTCAACTTCCGGAGGGTAGACGATCGCGAGAAAGGGCGCTCCGGTTTTACGTCCGATATGATCATAGCGCGACCGGATACGTTCAACTGCTTCGCTGATTTTCCATTTCCAATTTTGTGTATTCATTACACTTCTTCCCAGGATTCCGGAGCTTGTAAGACAATTATATTCCCGGTTCGTTCAAATTTAATACGCTTTGGTTGAGCAAGTCGTACCAGGATATCGGCGACATCTTCCTCAGAACACAAAAAGAGTCGCCAGGTAGAATGCTTCAATACCTCACGCCCTCGAATACCTTCGGTTATCAAGACACGCAGAATTTGTTCGGCTGTAAAAAGAGGTAATATCGGCTGGACAATTCTCTTTTTCCTTGAGCCTTCCAGGACACCAAAATCCCGTAGAGCGGTAAGGATATTACTCGCCAGCTTGAGTCGAGAGCTTTCGGCCCATCGTTGTATCTGAGGCTGTGCATCACATGCTTCATCCAGCATGGAAAGTATATCTTTCCTGCTAATCTCCCGCTGTTTATTTCTCCATCTATTCCAGATAAGATCCGTGACAATATCATAAGTCAGATGATCGCGAAGAGCATAATAAAGGTAGATCATGGATACAAATTCCGGGCTCCGGAAGCCTTTGGCTTTTGCCTCTTTCAGGCCTTCGATAACCCATTCAATCCGATGCGTAAAAAGTCGGTAGTGCAAATCGCGCCAGATCTTCTGTCTTGATGTTCTTGTACGTTGGCCAAGTATTGTACCGTCAAAAGCCCTTTTCCGCATCTCCTCTATTGACATGTTTTTTAAAAGGGCATCTATTATCAGTCCGGCTTCAGTAAGAAGAGCTCCTTTTGATGTGTAGCGTGTACTGTATTGTCCAAGGTCTCGTAGAATATCAGTATCTCTAATACAGCTTCTGTTCATCTCAGAAATTACCATTATTTTTCGTCTTGTTTTCCATTCCGTTTGTTGGATGCCCCACCGGAAAGGACCCATTCATCTATTGTTTCCTTACGGAATTTCCAAAGGCGACCGACCTTGTGAGCAGGCATCTGCTTTTCATTAATCCATTTATAGACTGTATCCCGTTTGATCCCGAGATAGGTCCCGATTTCATCTACCGAAAGCCATCGATCTTCCATTATTATCACTCACTTACATCCATGCAGTTGCATTTGAAGATTTCCATCTGGAAAAATCAGCATAAAACGATTTTAGGCATATGCGGATTAATAGTCAAGAATCTTTCAGGGTTTAACCGGATATAGCCGGATGGAATGGCTAAGGCATCATGGTATGTCGTTTTTATGGATGTACCTTTTTCTGGAGAGAAAACCGATGTTATGTCGAACTGCAATATCGGCTATCTATCCGTAATTCCAACAATACAAGAAATTTTGTGACATACAAATCATAACCCAACAACCTATTGGTTTTTATTCTTCGCTTTAAATACGGATGAAAAGTGGTCTTTAGCAGGTAAATTTATTAACGTCGTTCCAGGTATACTCAAAATTAACCTTGACAGCTTAATCTACTTAGGATATGTATTTGTACAAGTCTATTTCCTGTTTTTTTCTTTCCCATTACCATCACTTAAAGGGATTCATCATGAACGCGGGAGACATCCTTCAGCAAGTTGATGGTCTCACTCACGATAAGCTCACATATTTTGTTAGAGCGGGCTATCTCAATCCAAAAAAAATCAAAAGAGGTTCCTTAAATTATAACGATTTCTCAGATAAAGATTTGTTTCTTACGAGATGTGCCTGGGAATACATACAAACATACGACATGAGAACAAAAGCCGCCTTTAAACGGGCTGAAGATGAGTTTAATAATCCACAGATATCCTTGTGGAGATGATGTCTATTATGCAAACAAATCATTCCAATAATGACTTCATGAACATCCTGATACAATTTGACATGATGCCAACAACAGGTGAGTCGACTGGATTGATTCTTGTCGGAGAAGGGACAAAAGATCCCAGTGAAATGATTGCCCTGGAATATGCGGAAAAATATGGAGCTGATGCTGTATATTTCAGGCGGTTTGATGACGAAAGACCACCTGTCCCCCAAATATATATATATGATTTCACAAAAAATGAAAGAGATGATGAAATTGCAGATTTGTATAAAAAATTATGGAATTCAGGTCAGGTACCACTTTTTTTTGTTTTTTATAAATCTGAAGTTAAAATATTCAGTTGCCTGAAGCATCCGGAGCTTGATCAATCGACCGGAAAGATATCATATACTCTTTTTGAAAAGATCAAATTAGCCTCTAAGATAAAGACAGAACTGGATAAAAAAAAGGATTTTTCAGCAAAGAGGTTTGATAATGGCACATTTTGGACCAACCCTAAATATAAAGATAAGTTCAAGCAAAAAGAGACTGCCTATTTAAAATTATTGAATGAGTTAAAACGATTAAAAAGAGATATTATCAAAAGTGGAATTCTGGAAGATAAAATCGCTCAGAAACTCCTGGTGATGTCGATTCTTGTTAAGTATCTTGAGGAGCGGGAGGATGAAAACGGTGATAAAGTCTTTCCATCGGGATTCTTTAACAAGTTTTCAGGCGGATCTTATGATTCTTTTATGGGCGTTTTGAGGAAGAAAGGAGCGTGCCTGGATCTTTTTGACTACCTGGGCAGCGCGGACCGTTTTAATGGTGATATATTTATCTGGAAGGATGAAGAAGAGCGAAAGATTCTGAAAAACACAGACCTTAACACTTTTGCAGATTTTTTTGAGGGAAAACTGGACGGCCGCCAATATACGTTCTGGAGACTATATTCTTTTAATGACCTGCCCATAGAATTAATCAGTAATATTTATGAAGAGTTCCTGGAATCTAAAAAAGGCATCGTTTACACGCCCCCATATTTAGTCAATTTCCTTATTGATGAGCAGATGCCTCTTACCGACTTTCATAAAACTGATTTCAAGGTTATTGATCCTGCCTGCGGGTCCGGCGTTTTCCTGGTTGCCGCATTTCGGAGAATGATACACTGGTGGAGAATTCGAAATAATTGGAAAAAACCGGATGCTAACAATCTGAAAGAATTAAAAAAGATACTTAAAAACAGTATCTTCGGCGTTGATAAATATAAAGAAGCTGTGCGCCTGACATTTTTCAGTTTAAGCCTGGCCTTGCTGGACGAATTGTCACCTAAAGTGATATGGGAAAATCTTAAATTTGACAACCTGCTGGAAAGCAACCTGATAAGTGACGATTTTTTTAAATTAATAAATGATAATCTTTTCCAATCTGATTTTGACCTTGTGATCGGAAATCCACCTTTTGAGTCTAAATTAACTACTCCTGATGCAGAAAGGATTGAAAAACAAAAAATAAAGGAAAGACCAAAACTGCCTAGCAATCAGATTGCTTTGTTGTTCCTTGAGCAGGCCATGAACCTGTGCAAAGAAGGGGCACATCTCTGCTTAATTATGCCTTCCGGGCCGTTTCTTTACAACAACAATTCTGTGGAATATAGAAAATACTTTTTAAGCACTTATCATGTGCCTCAAATAATCGATTTTACCTTTTTAAGCGCAATTCTCTTTCAAAGTGCAAATGTTGCCGTAGCCGTTGTATTTGCAAAAAAACAGGATCCCATCAAAGAGGGTCTGCTTCACGTAACAGTGAGAAGGACAAAGCCTGCCAAAGAAAAGCTCTATTTTGAATTGGACTATTATGACTTTCATAGAATATCTCACCAGGAGGCATTAGAAAACAGGCTTGTCTGGAAAGCAAACTTGTTAGGAGGCGGAAGGTTAAAGCACCTCATGGCAAGATTTGCGCCCCTGAGAACCTTAGGCGATTATTTAATGGAAGCCAAAAACAAACATAGTTGGGCGATTGGAGAAGGGTTTAAGGTTTGCAAAAAAAAGGAAGAAATTGATAAGCTTGTCGAGTTAGATAAAAATAAAGAAAAATTATCGCAAACAGAAAAAGAAGAATTAGAAAAGCTGGCAAAAAAATATAAAGCAGCCTATCTTACCGGGAAAAACACCTTGCCCACTGATGCACTTACCGAAAAAGGAATTGATGAGACTCAAATTCATATTTTGGAAGAGAAATATTTTGAACGAAATAGACAAAGAAATAAGTCGATTTTTAAAGGCCCCCATCTGTTGATCAAAGAAAAGATTACGAAGAAATCAATCCCAATAGCATTTAAAAATGATGACCTCTCTTTTAAACGTGACATCATTGGTATTCACGCCCCTAAAAATCAGATCGACGATTTATTAGAAATCGAAAAACGAATAAAAAATAATAGAACTTGCCTTTTCTATGTTGCCGGGTTTAGCGGACGGTATATGATCGGGCGGGCTACATCTATTTTAAAAAAAGATATTGAAAGCCTGCCTTACCCTAAAGACGAAAAGAAGCTTGAACTTGCAGAAATTGAACAAATACTGGTGGACGACGTGCTGGATTATATGCTTGATTTCCGACAAAAAGGTGAAAGGTCTGTTGCTGAAAAATCTGTTAATGATGATCAGTTGCATCAATTTTCGGAGATATTCTGCCTGGTTTTAAATTCCGTATATAAAGAGTTCAAACCACATGAGCCGCTGAAAACCGGTTCATTTATTTGTTTCCCATTTTACTACAAGGATAAACCTCAAATTAAAGCAGAAAATCCGGATGAACTTGAAGCAGATTTATATGAGCTAATCCAAAACAATACGACCAGGAATTCAAGAATCGTAAGAATGCTGAGAATATATGAAGACAATACGATTTACCTGATCAAGCCCAGGCAGACACGCTACTGGCTGAGATCTATTGCAATTCGCGATGCAGATGAAACGTTTGCCGATTTGGTCGTTCAAGGCTGTTAATTAATGCTTGCCGATACTTATCAAGCCATAACTTCAGGAAAAATTAAAGGGCCGGAAATAGACGCTCCCATCATTACTGTCGTGAGTTGTGTGGAGCGGGTTTTGATTACCTTTTCAGAACAGTACGTAGATTCGAATATAAAAAATGAAAAAGGGCTCACCCAGAAACTCATCCACATACTAACTGTTCATGCATCAAAAAAGTACTATCCCTTTTATTTTCAAAAGGAATATATGGAAGATCCTGAACGCGGCGACAGTCCTCAGATTGACATCGGGGTCATCAGCACCGAAAAAGAAGGCATTATAATCGGCGTAAAACCCTATGAGGGTGAATCCTTTTTTTCAATAGAGGCAAAAAGATTAGCCGAATTTGGTTCAAAGAGAGCAAAGGAATATTTGGTGGGAAGAACTGAAAAAAACAAATATAATAGCTGCGGCGGCGTTGAACGTTTTAAGCAGGGGATACATGGCAGAGGTCTGCCATATGGGGCAATTATCGGTTTTGTTCAGGAATATGATTTTGACTACTGGCATGGTCTTCTTAATTCATGGATTGAAGATCTGATACATGACAATATATATTCCCCTGTATCCTGGGACCTAAAAGACAAGCTTCAAAAGGAATATATTAAAACAACCACCGCCAAGTTTATATCTGTAAATTTCCGACAAGGTGACTCTATAATGTTGTATCATCTGTGGGTCAGCTTAAATTTATCTTGAGCAGAAAGTAACAAAGAGGTTACCATTAAAGGGGAACGTAAATAATTGCACCTGTTCAGCAAAGTACAGGGCAAACCCCCACCTCTATATTCCCTGATTGAGGCCGCGTTACGTGCTCAGATAACGGATTTATCCATGCAAAAGTGAAACTTCCCGCCCAAAGGCAGGGGCATTTCGGTTAATCTTCGTAATTGTTGCCATTGTTCACATGAGCATCGCTTTGGAACAGTATTCTCGTATCGAACGCCAGCTCTCTCTTATACGATAGTCATTTCTCGACAGGTGGACATTCCCTGTTCGCAGATTTATAAGACCGGCCCTTTCAGACGTTTCTTTACAGCGAAAGGCATAGGTTCGGGAGGTAGGTGGAAAGGCATTGAAAGAAGGCCACGTGACCGCCGACAGGGTGAAGGAAATCGCTGACAAGGTCATGTCCGGTGCAGTGGAGGCCGCCGAGGAGGCGGGTAAAGATGTCAAGGATGTTGCCCATGGTGCTTTTGAAGGAGCTCAGAAAGGGATCGCATCAGCAGTGGAATCTGTTGGGGATAAGACAAAGGCATTTGTCCGCGAGGGCCTTGCTCAAACAAAGGACGATCTTGAGGCAATCGAGGAGCTATTTGTAGACACTATCCGCAAAGTGGCCCAACGGTCCGGACCTGTGGCAGAGGATGTATTAAATAGCCTCGCGGATCAGACGAAAAAAACCGCATAAGTCTAAATGTTGTGGTATTTTCTAACTCTTTGAAAATTCATTAAAAAATTGAGTTTTTGTTGATATGTTTAAGGAAAAAAATTAGTTTCATTAAACGATAAACACTCATATTTGGATGTT
>JAUVJO010000268.1 GCA_030592345.1 Deltaproteobacteria bacterium | reverse complement strand
CGCCATTTATGACCTTCCGAGGTATAAACAGGCTCTTAGAGGACCTTCTGATATGAAATATGAAGCCGTCATCGGCCTTGAAGTCCATGCACAGCTACTGACAAAAACCAAGATATTTTGCAGTTGCTCTACGCAGTTTGGCGCGCCGCCAAACACGCACACATGCCCGGTCTGTCTTGGGATGCCGGGAGTGCTTCCGGTCCTAAATCGCAAGGTGGTCGATTATGCCATTCGCATGGCCTTGGCTACAAATTGTACTATTGCGCCTGTAAGCCGCTTTGCCCGCAAGAACTATTTCTATCCTGACCTTCCCAAGGGGTATCAGATATCCCAGTACGAGCTCCCGATTGCAGAACATGGACATATCACCATCGAACTCAACGGAATGGAAAAGCCTGTCGGCATTACCCGAATTCACATGGAAGAAGATGCCGGAAAGCTCATTCACGATCCCTATCGACCCGTGAGCGCGGTCGATTTTAATCGCACAGGGGTTCCGCTGATTGAAATCGTTAGCGAACCTGACATGCGCACCCCCGAGGAGGCCGGGGCCTATCTTCGAAAGTTGCGGTCCATCCTGCAATATTTGGAAATATGCGACGGAAATATGGAAGAGGGAAGCTTTAGGTGTGACGCGAATGTTTCTGTCCGCCCAACTGCAACAGAGGCTCTTGGAACACGCACGGAGCTCAAGAATATGAACTCTTTTAAGCACGTGGAGAGTGCCCTGGCTTATGAGATCGAGCGGCAACAGGCAGTCATCGAAGATGGCGGACAGGTCGTGCAGGAGACACTGTTGTGGGACCCGGCCAAGGGGGTTACTGCTCCTATGCGGGGCAAAGAAGAGGCCCAGGACTACCGCTATTTTCCGGACCCGGATTTGGTACCGCTCGTCCTCGACAAAGAGTGGGTTGAGGAAATCCGAAGCACCCTTCCTGAACTCCCGGAGGCGAGGAAGAGACGCCTGGTTTCAGACTATGATCTTCCTTCCTATGATGCTACGGTTCTGACAGGCTCTCGGCCCCTGGCAGACTACTTTGAAGCTTGCGTACGGCAATTCCCAAAACCAAAGACCGTGAGCAACTGGGTCATGGGGAACATTTTGGCCACGTTGAAGGCCAAGAACGAGACCATTGAGAAGTCGCCTGTATCTCCTGAGCGCCTGGCAGAATTGTTGCGGTTGGTCGACTCCGGAGTCATCAGCGGCAAGATCGCCAAGACCGTTTTTGATGAAATGGTATCAAGCGGCAAACCGCCAGAGACGATCGTCCAAGAAAAGGGCCTGGTGCAAATTACTGATGCCGATGCTGTTACCGAGGTCGTCGAGCAGGTGCTGGCTGAACACGGCGACGAGGTGTCAAACTACAAGGCGGGCAAGACCAAGTTGTTCGGGTTCTTTGTGGGCCAGGTGATGAAGGCTACCCGTGGAAAGGCAAATCCGAAGATCGTCAATGAGATCCTGAAGGAGATGATAGACAGAAACCAGTAAGGGATTCTTGTAATAGTCCGAAAAACACAAGGATCATCAAGGGAAAACCAATGGGCCTGAGGATGTATAGAGCAAGTCGGTTTTTTCGACTTAGTGTTGGCATTTTTTGTTTGCTTATGGCAGCCAAAGTGGCCTATGGAGCTGGCTTTGCACTCTACGAAGGGGGTGCCAGAGGCAATGCCTTGGGTGGAACCCTTGTGGGCCGGGCTGATGATCCGTCAGCCATTTTCTACAACCCTGCTGGCATGACCCAGTTGCATGGTCTCCAGGTGCTGGGTGGCGCTACAGCGATAATGCCAAAGACCGATGTTGTCACCATTGATGCGGGCACAGAAACCACGACTAAGACCGATAGCAATGTCTGGGTACCCCCTCATCTCTATTCGACTTGCCAGTGCTCGGACTCTATCTGGTTGGGTCTAGGCATTTTCTCGCGTTTTGGGCTGGGTACTGAGTTCGATGAAGGCTGGCCTGGCCGTTACAATAGTTACAACGCAGTCATCCAAACATTAACGGTCAACCCCAATGTGGCTCTTAAAGTCAATGACAAGCTCTCTCTGGCTGTTGGGGCTTCTTGGATGTGGTTTGACCTCACCCTGGAGCAGAAAATCGATTTCGGCAAACTTTCGGGGAGTCCCAATACTGTGGATGTTGATCAATCTCTTACAGGCGATAGCTCTGGTTACGGTTTCAACATGGCCTTGCACTACAAGGCTTTTGACTGGATGTCTCTTGGGGTATCCTATGTGAGCCGGATAAGACAGGACATGGATGGAGAGGCGGATTTTTCAAAACCATCAACCGTGCCTCAGAATCTGTTCAACAATACGAGCGTGTCCGGAGATGTCACGCTTCCGGACATGGTATCTTTGGGTGTAGCGTTTTATCCCGTTCACCGGCTGAGCCTGGAGGTGGACGGTGTATGGACGGGCTGGAGCAGCTACGACAAATTCGCTATCGATTATCGCAATCCCATCTTGCCCGGTGTCGGAAGCATCACAAAAGAGAAGAAATGGGATGATGTATGGCGGCTCCAAGTTGGTGTCGAGTACAAGGCCCTGGATTGGCTGGATCTGCGCCTCGGTTATGTATGGGATGACTCCCCTGTCCCCGCAGAAACAGCAGACTACCTCGTGCCAACCAATGATCGTCACCTCTATAATCTTGGCTGCGGGCTAAGGTGGGATGAGTGGACCGCGGATTTTTCATATACGTATCTGTGTATTGAGAGCCGTTCAGTGAATGCCCGGCCCAAAGACGGCGTATTAGACTCGAGGTTTGAAGATGGTCGTGTCCATTTGATGGGCATTAGCGTAGGCTATAGGTTCTAGTCGGATCATAATAGATCACCGCTGAGACGCAAAGAGCGCAAAGGGGTTTTTTGGAAACGATTGTTTGGAAAAACAACCAGGTCGTGATGATCGACCAGCGGAAACTGCCCTGTCGGAAAACGTATGTTGTCTGCAAGAACTACCCGGCGGTCATCCGTGCTATTAGAGACCTTGTTATTCGTGGGGCCCCGGCCATTGGTGTGGCAGCGGCCATGGGGGTTGCCCTTGGGGCCCTGAAAATCCGAACCAGAAACAGAGATCGATTCGAGGCAAAGCTGGACGCTGTATGCCAGGAAATAGTTGCGGCGAGGCCAACGGCTGTAAACCTTCGCTGGGCTGTGGAACGGATGAAACAGGTTGTGACTCTAAACGGAGACGATACTGTCGAAAAACTCCAGTCGATATTGGTGGCAGAGGCAAAAAAAATTCTGGCGGAAGACATCTTCATAAACCGTGCCATTGGCCGTTACGGCCAGAGGTTGCTTAAAGACGGAAGCTGCGTTTTGACCCACTGTAACGCTGGCGCTCTTGCCACGGCCGGCTACGGGACTGCCCTGGGTGTGGTCAGGGCGGCCGCAGAGGCAGGAAAGCGGATTGAAGTCATTGCTGATGAAACCCGTCCGTTTTTACAAGGGGCACGTCTTACGGCATGGGAACTCATGGAGGCAGATATCCCTGTCACAGTGATTACCGATAACGCGGCCGGATATATCATGCAACAGGGCAAAGTAGACGCTGTCATTGTTGGCGCAGATCGCATTGCAGCAAACGGGGATGTAGCCAACAAGATCGGAACTTACATGGTAGCGGTTTTGGCCAAGACGCACCAGGTTCCATTTTTCGTAGCCGCGCCGCTCTCTACGATTGACTTGTCAATTATTACCGGAAAAGAGATCCCCATTGAGCAAAGGGATGAAAAAGAAGTCACTCACTTTCAGGGGAAACAGACCGTACCCCACGGCGTGGTGGCACAAAACCCCGCCTTTGATGTGACCCCTCACCGATATGTATCTGCCATTGTTACGGAAAAAGGCATCATCACCCCGCCTTTCAAGGCCAAGATCCGCGGCCTTTTTGCGTCCGGATGAAACATGGGGACCTTGGCACTTAATCTTGCGCAGTTAAGCGGGGCTAAAGAACGAAGGTGACCGTTCAGAGGTTCAGAGGTTCTGGGTTCACCAAACTCTGAACCTGTGAATCCCTACGTTCGTTTTCTTAGGTATGCAAAACGGTCTTGCCCCGAAGTGCAGAGTGAGCTTTACATAACGTTGAACCAACAAAACATAAGGTAACCCTGAACGGTAAACTCTGAACCTGTGAACGCCTACGAACGAAGTTAGTGAAATACGCTTTGAGTCGGACGGGCTATTGTTACCCTATAGACAATCATTTAAAAGGAGGTGCACTGTGCCTGAGGAACAAGGGAAGAAAATCAAGGTTAATTTTCCGGAACGATTGCACGGGGGAGTCTATGCAAATAATATGCTTGTGAGACATACCAAAGAGGAGTTCATCATGGATTTCCTTATGGTAGCGCCTCCTTCCGGCGCAGTCACAGCAAGAGTCATCATAAGCCCTGGTCATATGAAGCGCGTCATCGCTGCCTTGCAAGACAACATGGGGCGGTATGAACAAGTTTTTGGTAAAGTCGAGGCAGCAAAAGAACCAACAACCGGCGGTTTTGAGTCTCATACCAAACATTGATGGTAGACGTTCACGGGGCTCAGATGAATGGTTGCGGTTGCGCTACTCGTTACGGTTATCGTTGTACGTTGTGCGGCTCCAAAAACAACTCAACCAACAGACGACAGACGTACTGTTCTCAAGGCGCAAGCCGCAAACGAGTCGCGCAACCGATAAACGACAGACAGCCAAGGGGCTAAGGGCTTACGCCCAACACATAAACCCGTGAATGGTTACCATTGATGTAACTTTTCACCCTGATCAAACACCGAGGCATCTGTTATGATGGATACACCAATAAAAGGTTTTTTTGAGACGTCCTCTCCGGATCGGCCAGGCCGGGTGTGTGTGGTGATTTCCTTGCCTTATTGTAACCTCAGATGTCCATAT
>JAUVJO010000069.1 GCA_030592345.1 Deltaproteobacteria bacterium | reverse complement strand
CAGAGCTGAAGGAATAACAGCCATTTAGTGCCCAAGGTCCTAATGGTTATTCATTGTTGCGTGCTACCAGCCAATAAAAGGGTCCCAGAACTCTACGTCTACCGTAAAGTCCCAAAGCTCCGGAGGCCCTGAATCATATGAAGAGCCCCAAACACCACAAAGCCCTGAAGAAGAATTCGTAGAACCCCAAACACCACCACAAATCATTCCTGAGTTGGAGCTTTGAGAAGAACCCCAAGCACCACCACAAATCCCTGGGGAGGAGCTTTGAGAAGAACCCCAAGCACCACCACAAAACCCTGAGGAAGAAGCTGTAGAACCCGAGGCTTGACCAAGCCCTGAGGAAGAAGCCGCAGAACCTGGAGCATAACCAGGCCCTGAGGAAGAAGCTGCAGAACTTGAGGCTTGACTAAGATCAGAACTACTGGAGTTAGCCCAGCCGTATAATCCCGCAGCATAAGCCAAAGAAAACCCAAGAAAGACCAATAACGCTGTCAGACAAAGAATCTTTTTCATCAACACGCCCCCCAGCCATGCATTAGAAAAATTTACAACCATTTGTAACAACTACGGAAAACATGCCCCCTTCACCGAAAACCTGTTTCTTGTAAACCAATCATACGAAAAAAATATTATTATGTCAAGCACAAAAGACCTACAACATATTGTGTTTCCTAAGATTTTGAACACTATAGGCTTTAAGATAATGATTTTGGGAAGACTAGAGGGAGGAAGGCGTACTCGTCGTACGTTGACGACCGATAACGCATCCAAAATCTTTATCTTAAAGCCTATATCACGCCTACTCCCATGGTAGACTCTGAGCCACAGTGCCAATAAAACAGCCGCCTCCACCGCCTCCATCGGCATCGCTGTGATCTCCCCAATTGCCATCTCCGGAGCTTTCCTCAGGAGGAACAAATGTTCCGCGCCGGTAGATCACGCCATAGTCTGCGTTACTAAGAAACAGGCTTGGAGGGCCTGCACGGGTCATGCGGTCTTTGGTGATCGGTTGACTCCAAAGGGAAAACCCGGTCGATGTTGAAGCGTCTGTCTTGGAGTAGATAATTGCAGAATCATCGCCCGTGTAGCCGGGAACGCCGTAATAACCGGCAACCGTTGCGACCTTGGAGAGGGCACCCGTATTCAAGTTCCCGGTATATATTGTTGACTTGCCTGTCTCCATATTGTTTGCATCAAAAGTAATAAAATTATCACTTGTCTGGCTCAACGCCGGGTAAGCGATGTCCAACCCGGCAACTGGAGGCACGAGTGCAAGGGTCTGGCCTGTCTGAAGGTCGATCGCATAGATGCTCCAAACGCCGACCTCTGATCCGTCAGTAAGTCTTACCACGTTAAATGCGTCATAGACGATATATCTGCCACCTGCGGTGAAATCCATGGTGTCGGCAAACCGGATGGTGTTTATGGTAACGCCTTCAGTTGCCGGTGCAACTAATCTAAAGGTCCAGGTTTCATTTGACTGCAAATCAACCACACTGATCGAGTTGGTCCGTTCGCCCATGGCATCAAGAAACACGAAACCGTATAGATTCCCGTCAGGAGACATGGCTACCGAATGGACCTTTCCTGGGAAACCCAGACACTGTTCCTCAGAGCTTCCATCCGTATCAATGAAACAGATGTCATTTTCGGAATTGACGAACACCGCAAAAGTACCGTCGCCAGATACAGATGCTCGTGATGGGGCCACTTCCCGGCTGGACAGTAGCACGCCTTGATGCCCGTCCCCGAGTGCCTCCTCGCGTCGCCCCAGGAAGTAGGTCCCTGTTTGAGCGTCGTAGCGCACAAACAGGGCCGCGTCAGGGCCACTAACAGCCGCAAATGGTGGTGGCTCTGGAGTTGGGAGAGCGTCAAAGATCTCGACGGCATCAAAGGCATCTTCTGTCTTCCCGGCCTGAGTAGAGCCTTTCCCAAAGAGTTTCTCAGCACTGGCGATGCAGGCAAGGCGTGCATCAATAAACTGAGAGCTTGCTACAAGGTGAAAGGAGAGTGCCCGGTAGAATATGCGCTCGGCATCCCGGATACCGATGGCCCCGTCCAGGCCTTCTGCCAGCAGGTAGAATGCATGAGCAACAATGGTCATATTGAAATGCACACCGCCATTGTCCTCAGTGGTGTAGATATACTCGGTCATTTTTGAAGGATAAGGACCATACCCGCCACCTATTATTATAGAGGAAGGATCTTTCAAGTTGCGGACAGGTTCTGAGAGCATCGTGCCCACCAACCAGTCGGGTTCTCCCATTGTGCGTGCTTCTACCATCTCCCCGAAGATATCAGAAAATGACTCGTTCAGGGCACCTGACTGACTATTGTACACCAGGTTGGCCGTGTAAGACGTCACCCCGTGGGTCAGCTCGTGACCAACCAGATCAAGTGCCCCTGCAAAGGGTTCGGCGTCGCCAAAGAAAATCATTTTCTGTTCTGTATTCCAAAAGGCGTTGCCATAATGTCGATCCATGCGAACTGCCGCAAGGATGGAGCCACCCTCGCCGTCAATAGAGTTGCGCCCGTGGCGATCATTGTAATAATCGTATGTCTCTGAAATACAACGGGCAGCGCTCACTGCATCTTGAAGCCAACCCTCGGTAGCACTTATCGAAGTGACATAATCCAGGCCGATGGTCTCCCCAATTGGCCGGTTACCCATATCCAGGACGATGATGGCCCCACGTGTTGAATCGAGTTTTGGCGGATCAGAGGTGTTATCGTACATCGGCTTGCTTGCATCCAGCATGTAGTAAGTGCTCCCATCTTTCCAAACATTTAACGTTTGTTCATCCTTAAAAAGATCGATACCTGAACCAGGCACATTCGCATGGGCGACCTGGTTGTATGCAGTCAGCGTAGCACCGCTTAAGGCATCGATTACAATCAGCCAATGACTCGTGACGGAAACCAGGAGATCCATTTTCCAGGCCAGACGGGGCACCCTGTTGCCCGGGGCATAGATAATGAGCACCGGATCGCTGGCAATAGCCCCTTGGCCTGCCGGCACCAGGACACGAGCCCGCTCAATCGCAGTATCAGCAAGCAATACCGGTTGGGTAACGATTTTTCGAGGAGTCGGAACATAGGCTCCGTCCATCATATCGACGTTACCTTTTTTATCAAGGTGAACGATCAAACCTGAGGGCCAGACCGCCAGGTCCTGGTATGCCTGGGAAAACCGGATGTGTCGCCGGCCCAGGCGATCTCTCTGGTACCGGTAGAGCCTCAACTCCCGATCAGGGTTGTTAATCAGAAAAAGGCTACTGTTGGACCTGAGAAAAGTGCGCGCCGTCTCCTCGTCCTGCTGCCTGCCTGGAGAAAAGCCGCGAGCAGCCCGTTGGAGCAGTGCACCCTTAATCTGCCTTGGGGTTCTTGCGACGGGCCTAAACCGTATCTTTACATCAGGACCGATTCGTTCCATTAGCTTTGCGAGACTGTTTTTCTGCTCGGAGATCGCCGGGGTTAGTAGCGCGCTTGAAAGCTGTTTTGAAACCGTTCGACTCGTCGTGATCTGTTCACGCAAGCGTTTAGCCGTTCTGGCGGCTTGCGGATCAACAGACGTATCAGCTTTATTGATCTGAATGGTGGCTGATTGTAATTGAGAAATGGGGTTGAGCCGTATAGAGTCAAGCCCGGCTCTTTCTTCTGCTCCGAGGGTACCAGAAACTAAGACAATAAGGCTCAATATCGAGAACGATATGAGCGTCAAGGTGCGATTAAGTCGGATTCTGGGCATGATTTCCCTCACGTCTTAGGATGTCGGCAACAAAAAAACACTCAAAGCAGAGCTGTCAGGATTCACCGCAGAGCATGCGGAGAGCGCAATCCAATGAATTTATTATATTTTTTTCCTGCGATCTCTGCGTCCTCTGTGGTAATTTCTTTTTCCTTAGAAAGGTATCATCACAGTAGTGACCGTTCAATAGACTTTCACATATTAAATTTCACAGCGTTATCGGTCGTCGGCGTATTACAATACAGCTTCCTCCCTCTGGCCTTGTGAAATATAATATGTGAAAGTCTATAGGTCTACTTAATACCCCAAAATAATATCCTGATTTACCTTGTAAAATCAAGAAGTATTTCTCCACGCATGCAGCCCCCGGGCTCTCCCCCCTTGAACCAGAGGAAGTTCTGTCCTATTATGTTCAGACTCCAGATCTTACTGGAAGCGCCAATTTTGGCGACAAACAATCGCCAGATGAATTCCCATATCCCAATTTGGAAAAGGAGTAATGGAGTATCGGAGTAATGCTAAGAATATAAACCACTTTTCCAATACTCCATCACTCCGGTACTCCATCAGTCGACTGTATGAAACTCTTAGGTCATTCGATTTCAGATCTATTAAACACCCTCCGGCACGCACACGGCAGGATCAACTGCACTGGCCTCTCAGGGCCGGAACAGGCCTACTTGTTGTACCGGGTGTATGCGGCGATCAATCGCCCCCTTTTAGTCCTGTGTGCAAAAGCAAAAGAGGCCGAGACCCTGGCCAGAGACGTTCGTTTTTTTTCCTGCCAAAATGAGATCCCGATCATCACCTTTCCGTCCTACGACGTTCTTCCTTTTAGACCTATTTCCTATCACCCGGAAACCGCATGCCGCAGGATCAAAGCGCTCTATCAGATGATGACTACCCAAGTTCCCCCCGTGATCATCACCACGGTTTCTGCCTTATTACAAAAAGTGATGCCCAAATATGCCCTCTCCGGGTTTGCTGATTATCTCCTCCCTGGCGAGGAGACAGACCGAGAGGCGGTTGTTCGAAAACTGATTCGGGGCGGCTATCAAGAGACTGTACTGGTGGAAGAGCCTGGAGACTATGCTATTAGAGGGGCCCTGATCGATTTATTCCCGCCCCTCTATGCTGATCCTGTACGCATAGAATTCTTTGGTGATACCGTAGAATCGATCAGGACGTTCTCTGCACAAGACCAGCGCTCGCTCAAGGCGCTTTCCGAGGTCACGGTTCTTCCGGCAACAGAGACCGTGCTTGAACCCTTTGAGATCGACAACATTATGGCCCGTATCCGCACGCAGGGCGAGACCCTTGAGATGCCCGGCATGCGCATAGAAAAAATCGTTGAAAACGTGAAAATGGAACGTCAGTTTCCTGGAATCGGCGGGCTAATATCCCTCATCTATCCCTCACTTGACACCCTGTTTGACTACCTGCCAGCGCAGGCGCTTCCTGTGTTGGTCGATCCTGCAACCATTAAAAAACTGGCCATTGAAACCGAAGAAACTGTGACCAGGAACTACCTTTCTGCTCGAAGTGACAGTCACCTCTGTGTGGAACCAGAGGACCTCTATCTGACCTGGTCACAGGCAGAAGCCAGGTTTTGTCAAAGCGCCAACATAGCCTTAAAGACGGTCCCGGTTACAGACGACAGGGCAGATGGAACGTGCAACTTTACTGTTGAAAAAAACGAACTTCTTACTCATCAGCTCAAGGCCCGAGGAGAACCTGATGTATTGCTGCAACCTCTGGTAGACTGGATCGACCGCGCACGCGAAAGCGCTTTAGCGCCCTATCTTTTGTGCAGCACTTTAAAAAAAGCCAGGCGCTTGGAAGAACTTCTCACGCCCTATGGTATGCAACTTCGATTCATCGACACGTTCCCATCACAGGGCAGTGCCGAAAAGGCCCCAACCATCTGCCTTGGCGAGCTTTCCTCCGGGTTCGTGTGGGCCCGGGAGGCCATTGCTATCATCACGGAAGATGAGGTCTTTGGCCACAGACATCGGCTCCCAAGGGGACCAAGAAAAGGGGCAAGAACCGAGTGGGTTGCCTTTGAGGACCTGAAGGCAGGCAACCTTGTTGTGCATATTGAACATGGTATCGGCAGGTATGGAGGCCTTGTCAAGCTTGAGGTGGCAGACCTTGCGAACGACTTTTTGCTCATAGAATACGCCGACACAGACAAGCTCTATGTCCCTGTGGACCGGATGAACTGCGTTCAGAAATACGCCGGGGTGGATAGCATTTCCCCGCGTTTGGACAAGATGGGAGGCAAATCGTGGACACGGGTCAAGGAGCGGGTCAAAAAATCGATTCGCAAGATGGCCGGAGAACTTCTCAAACTCTATGCCTGGCGCGAAATTCAGAAAGGACACGCATTTTCCCCGCATGACCGATACTTTCGGGATTTTGAAGATGCCTTTGAATATACGGAGACACCGGATCAAGCTCGCGCCGTGGAAGACGTCATGGCTGACATGGAATCTCCTGTGCCCATGGACCGGCTTGTCTGCGGTGATGTGGGTTACGGTAAAACCGAGATTGCGCTCAGGGCCGCTTTCAAGGCGGTCTGGGACAACAAGCAGGTAGCCTTTCTGGTTCCAACGACAGTCCTTGCCGAACAGCATTTTCAGACCTTTAAGATGCGCTTTGAGCCGTACCCGATTGAAATAGAGTCCCTCAGCAGGTTTCGATCTCAAAACCAGCAGCGCTCCATTGTGCGAAAACTCGAACAAGGGCAAGTAGACATTGTCATAGGAACTCATCGTCTTTTGCAAAAAGATATTGCCTTCAAGAATCTGGGCCTTGTCGTTGTAGATGAAGAGCAGCGCTTCGGTGTGGCCCACAAGGAAAAGCTTAAGAAACTCCGTCGTACGGTGGACGTCCTGGCCCTGACCGCTACGCCCATTCCCAGGACATTGCACATGTCATTGATGGGTATCAGGGATCTGAGTGTCATTGCGACACCACCGGAGCACCGGTACGCGATCAAAACATATATCTGCCCGTTTGATGACACCGTGGTCACAGAGGCGATTGGAAGAGAACTTCAACGAGGAGGCCAGGTATTTTTTGTCCACAATAATATCCGCACCATTTGGGCGATGGCCCGTCACCTTCAAAGGCTTCTGCCGAGTGTGCGCATCGGTGTGGCCCACGGCAGACTGGGCGACGAAGAGCTTGAAAAGACGATGCTCGAATTTCTTCATCACGAGATCGATCTCCTGCTGTGCACCACCATTATAGAATCAGGCCTCGATTTCCAATCGGCCAATACTATCTTGATCAACCGGGCCGACAAGTTCGGGCTGTCCCAGATCTACCAGCTTCGAGGTCGTGTGGGGCGCGGGGATGAGCAGGCATACGCGTACCTGTTCATACCTGATGAAAGCGCGCTCACCAGGGATGCGCAAAAGCGCCTCAAGGTCCTCATGGAACACAGCGATCTTGGGTCTGGTTTTCAGATCGCCATGAGTGACCTTGAGATACGCGGAGGTGGAACAATCCTGGGGCCAACCCAGTCCGGCCAGATTGCATCAGTGGGCTATGAGATGTACCTGCAACTCATGGAACGTAGCATGAGTGAACTAAAGGGTGAACCTGTCGAGGAAGAGATGGAACCTGAGATCATAGTGGACCGTTCAGTTTTCATCCCTGAAACCTATGTGACGGACATTGATCAGAGGCTTGCGATTTACAGGCGCTTGGCAAGGCTCAACGATACATCTGAACTCGAAAATGTTCGCGAGGAACTTAGAGACAGGTTCGGACCCCTACCGCAAGAGGCAGCGGCTCTGCTGGAAAAAATCATGCTCAAAGTATTGTGCAAGAAAACAGGTGTTCAGCGTTTGCAGATGGGCACCAAGAGCGTTATATTTTCCTTCTCTGAAAAGACTCTGGTGAGCCCGGAAAAGATTACTGACCTGATCCAGCATGATCCCCGGCGTTTCCGTCTCAGGCCGGATCATGTGCTCGAAGCAAAGGTAGCGTCTGATGGATCGCCTGACGCCATGGATCTCACCAAAAAGGTATTGCAAGGCCTGGCCTCACATGATAGCGAGTTTCGGGGCACCGTTCCATAGCTTTGTTCACATTAGAGTGGCAACATCTCATTTATTGAACCCAGCAAGGCAGGATTAATAACGGACCATTGACATTACCCAAAATGATCGATCGAAAAAAAATACTCATTGGATTTGTTGCGTTATTCCTTGTTTCAGCGTGTACAAACAGTAGCGAAATCGGGGCCGGGGGCGAGGTCGTTATCCAGGTTGATAACCGCGTGCTCACCCTGACAGAATTCAATCAATTCTTTGAACCCCTTAGAATGAGCTATCCCAATGGGCAAGGGGCTGCCGCCAAGGTCGTGCGGGAGGCTCGTCTCAGGTTTCTTTTGCAGCTCCTTGAAGAGATGATTATCCTCAGGCGGGCGGACGAACTCGATTTGTATGTCTCTGACCAAGAGATCGAACAGGCTGTGGGCAATGTTAAAAAGGATTATGACCAAGAAAGCTTTGAGACCGTATTTATGAAGCAGACCGTGTCGTTAGAAACGTGGAAGGAGCGGCTCAAGAGACAGATCCTGGTTGAAAAAGTTATCCGCAGAGAGCTTGTGGAGCAAATCTCAATCACGCCCGAAGAAATACGGGACTACTATGAAAAACATCGGGGCAAATGGACACATGGAGAAGAGACCCGAGTGAGTCATATCCTGCTCCCAAGCGAAGAGCTGGCAAACCATGTCCTGGAAGAGCTTAATAAGGGTGGAAACTTTGCTACCCTGGCCCGTCTCCATTCTGTAGCGCCCGAGTCTGAAGCGGGTGGGGATATGGGCTACGTAGCTCGCGGCGATCTCCCGAAGTCTCTTGAAGACCCTGTTTTCACCTTGCAAGAGGGTATAGTAAGCCCTGTGATCAAGACGCCATACGGGTACCATATTTTTAAGGTCACCGGAAAAGAGGAGGCCTGTGAGCCAGTCATTGATGAGTTGATCGAAAATATAAAAGGGTGCATCCAGGAGGAAAAACTTGAAGCAGCCTATGGCCCCTGGCTGGCCAATCTGCGATCACGATATCGGATTACGGTAAACAAGGAAATGATCTAATGAAAAAGCAAACAATTGCAGTGAAGGTTTTCATCAAAGCACTGATCGTGCTGGGGTTTCTCGTGGAGTCTGTGGCGGCCCACGCAGAGGTGGTAGACCGTATTGTAGCCATCGTCAATGATGAAGCAATCACGCTTTCCGAGCTAAATGAGGCGATCGAGCCGTATGCCAAACAGATCAGTGATGCTCGGTATCGGCCTGAAAAAGAACGCAGTATGCTTTCCACATTGCGACAGGAGATATTGGACAGGATGATCGATCAAACATTGACCGATCAAGAGTGCAAGAGGCTTGGCGTTTCAGTTCCTGAGAGGGAAGTGGACATGAGAATAGACCGGCTCAAGGCTGAGCAATACCTTACGGAAGCGGACTTGAGGATGGCGCTTGAGGCCGAAGGTTACACGCTGGAAGAATATCGCAACCAGATCAAGGAGCAATTGCTTCGAATGAAGCTTATCAGTATAGAGGTCAAATCCAAGATTGCCGTTACTGAAGATAATATCAAAGACTTCTATGACAAGCACAAAGAAGAGTATCAAGGTGAAAACAAGTATCACCTCCGAACGATCCTGATCCGGGTGCCATCTGCGGCCACAGCGGACCAAAAAAAAGAAGCGCTGAAAAGGATTGAGGCGATTGTGGAGGAATTTAAGGTCGGGGCAAAATTTGACGAACTGGCAAAGGAGTATTCAGAGGATATCACAGGTAGAGACGGCGGGGACCTGGGTCTTTTTTCCACGGATGAGATCTCGACAGAATTCCGGGAGACGGTTACATGCATGAAGGAGGGAGAGATCACCGCAGTCCTGGAAACGCCACAGGGGTATCAAGTCCTTATGCTTGAAGAGATCGAGAACTCGCAAGGGAAGAGCTATCAGGAAGCCAGGATAGAAATCCAAGACAGGTTGCACAACGAACTCGTAGACGAAAAATTCAAGGTATGGTTCAAGGCCCTTCGAGAACGATCATATATAAAAATCATCCAATAATAGCCGGCCATGCCCCATGATTTTGTATCGAACACGAAAGTAACTTCTCAAAAAGTCCGGGTAATCTCCCGATAATCGCTAATATGTTGCTACGCAGGGCAAGGTGAACCGCTGAATCCCGCCTATGGCGGGACCATTTCAATTGATACCTAACCAGCCAGCTACTTAAGGCATTGGAGGTTGTAAATCCGCCGTATTTGTGGCGGGCCGGAGTTCATCCCGCCCAAGGCGGGACTTGCCCGGAGGCTTGTTGTCATAACCTCAAGCGTACCCGGACTTTTTGAGAAGTTACATACGAAACCCGTAACCAGTCGAAAGGATAAGGAAAAAGGAATCATGATTCTAAACCTTTTTGGATTTCATTTTGCATTGATTCTACGACGGCAACGGGGTCCTCAGATTTTCTGATGGGGCGACCAACAACTACATAATCAGCACCATTTATTATGGCATCTTGAGCTGTTACGATTCGTTTTTGATCATCTTTGGGGATTTCAACATTCTTGCCTGGCCTGATACCAGGAGTAACTATGAGAAAACTGTCACCCAGAGCCTTTCTTAGGCGAGAAGCTTCAAGACCTGAAGTAATAATGCCGTCACACCCCAGCTCCAAAGCACGTTTAGCTCGACTAAAGACCAGGTCTTTGATTGTACCGGAAAAGCCCATTTCCTCCAGGTCTTCTTTGCCATAGCTGGTCAATACAGTAACAGAAAGAATTTTGATACCATTCCTCTCTTCCACTGCTGCCCGAAGAATTGGATCATTGCCATGCACAGTGGCAAACGTAATGTTTCGATTTTTTAACTGCCTGAGAGCCAATTTGACTGTTTCCGGAATATCATAAAATTTGAGATCAAGCATTACCTTATGGCCACGCTCTGTAATCATTTCGACAACAGGAAACCACTCCGCCAGGAACAGTTGGAGGCCAACCTTGTAAAAATTAATTTGCTTTCCTAAGAGATCAACCCATTTTTTTGCTTCTTCTTTGGAGTCAACATCTAATGCAAAGATGATACGTTCGTTTAATGGAATATTTTTGTCCTTCATAGTGTTATACCTCGAAAGGCCACAAATGACACTTTTTCGTCGGCCATGAACATCAATAGCCGTGTTGCTCAGGCTTGCAATAGCCAGCTATAGACTTTCACATATTAAATTTCACAGCGTTATCGGTCGTCGGCGTATTACAATACAGCCTCCTCCCTCTGGCCTTG
>JAUVJO010000148.1 GCA_030592345.1 Deltaproteobacteria bacterium | reverse complement strand
GGCCTCCATAGAAAAAATGCCACGTTTCCGGCAAGACGAGTTGAAGATTGTCAAAGATGCCGTGGCTATGGCCGAAGAGTTGACCAGTAATGCTTACAAGATGTCAGTCGCTGAATGGCGGCAGCGGCGTTTCGACATCAAGACACTGGCAGATCTTTCTCCCGAGGAGGTTGTGGCCGGGCCTTTTGCACAGATTATCCGATATGTGGGGCATAAAGCGGATACAACGCTCGGTTCCTCAAGGTATGATTTCTACAAGATATGCCTTCAGGATCACAGCATTCTTCCAACCCTGAATAAATATGTCGGGCTACGCTTATTTCCATTTATCCTTTATATAGTCACACATGAATTGATACACGTCATTCGGTTCACGAAGTTCTTGCAGGCCTTTGAGGCATCGCCTGAAGAAAAGATGGAAGAAGAGGCTCGCGTACATGAAAAAACACGGGCTATCTTGCAATCAGCTTCTATCAGTGGCATGGAGGCTGTGTTTGAATTTTACAGGGGTTGGGAAGGCCCCCTGGAATGTGTGAAGGAAGTGTAGCATGAGTGATTTTGCCACTTGACAAATCATTTTGGCTAACTATGTTATTAAGCGACTATGGAAGTGGAGGTATGAGAGATGCCGGTTTACGAATATGAATGTACGGAATGCGGGAGGATTCAGGAGGCTTGGCAGGGTTTATCAGATGCGCCCTTAACTACCTGCCAACAATGTTCCGGCAGACTTATCAAGCTCATTTCTCACAGCACCTTCCACCTTAAGGGTACGGGTTGGTACGTTACTGATTACGCAAATAAGTCCGTAAGCTCCACGGCTTCGTCAGTGAAGAAACCAGAAAAGTCAGTGGAAAAGGCCAAGAAACCGGGCGCTGAGTCAGTATCTACAAAAAAGGAGGAATGATACTACTCGGTTCTGTCCGAAACTGGCGTTCATCTTCCGGGTTTACGGAAAAGGATCTAACGGAAAACGATCTAATAGTTAGGGCGACTACATGTAAAGTTAATACACGGCTATACGGAGTTCTTGGTTACAGCCTGGTAGCACAACAGGAGCCTGCCAGAGATTAGCCAGAATCTTTCCCTGCAAGCCTCTCATTTCTTGCAAGAAATTTTGCCTTACCCCCTTTACAAGTTCAACTCCATGATTATATTTCAGAATATCTTTTTAGGAGTGTTTTGCCATTTTATTAATGTTTTGATTCTTGAAGATTTTTTACGTTTTCGTTTAGATCAATATAGGAATTTCACAATATGCGAAGGGAGGTGACGTTTCAGCGCTAGTTTATAATAAGAATTTGAACACCGGGAATAGGACAAAGTAGAGTTGAAAATCCAGAAAGAAGGAGAAGGAGCACTATGAAGATTAGACCTTTGCAGGACCGAATCCTTGTAAAACGCCTTGAAGAAGAAGAAACATCCAAGGGAGGCATTATCATACCGGATACAGCCAAAGAAAAACCCTCTCAAGGAATGGTTATCGCGGTTGGTAAAGGGAAGGTTTTGGAAGACGGCAAACAGATGCCTCTTGAAGTGAAAAAGGATGACCGCATACTCTTTAGCAAGTATGCGGGTACGGACATAAAGATCGATGGTGACGAATACCTTATTATGCGTGAAGATGATGTGCTGGGTATTGTTGAAAAATAGGTGCTTCACAGTCAAACTGTCGACCAGACGTGGCACGAAGTGAAGCCTGCTTATACGGCCAGCGACAACAATTTTAAGGAGGATACTATAATATGGCTGCAAAAGAGATCAAATACGACATCAAAGCTCGGGAGTCTATTCTAAAAGGGATTAATACGTTGGCCGATGCGGTCAAGATTACCCTGGGTCCCAGAGGCAGAAACGCAATTTTGGAAAAATCCTGGGGGGCCCCCACTATTACCAAAGATGGTGTAACAGTGGCCAAGGAGATCGAGCTCGAGGATAAGTTTGAAAACATGGGCGCACAGATGGTCAAGGAGGTTGCCAGTAAGACCAGTGATGTGGCCGGAGATGGTACTACCACGGCAACCATTCTTGCCCAGTCGATTTATGCAGAGGGTCAAAAGCTGGTAGCTGCGGGCAATAATCCTATGGCCATCAAGCGGGGGGTTGAGAAGGCGATTGCTGTTGTTGTATCAGAGCTAGCCAAATTGAGCAAGCCGACCAGGGAGCAGCGTGAGATTGCCCAGGTAGGCTGCATCTCGGCCAACAACGACGAAACCATAGGAAACATCATTGCAGAGGCCATGAACAAGGTCGGCAAAGAGGGTGTCATCACGGTGGAAGAGGCAAAGGCCATGGAGACTACACTTGAAGTAGTAGAAGGTATGCAGTTTGACCGTGGCTATTTGTCCCCTTATTTTGTGACAGACCCTGACAAGATGGAAGTTTCACTTCAGGATCCCTTGATACTGCTCAACGAAAAGAAGATCAGCGTCATGAAGGATCTCCTGCCTATCCTTGAGCAGGTTGCCAAGATGGGAAAACCCCTTGTGATAATGTCCGAGGATGTGGAAGGAGAGGCTCTGGCCACATTGGTGGTTAATAGGCTTCGCGGGACCCTTCAGTGCGCGGCCGTCAAGGCCCCGGGCTTCGGAGACCGCCGAAAAGCCATGCTGGAAGACATCGCTGTCCTGACTGGTGGTCGGGTCATTTCCGAAGACCTGGGGATCAAGCTGGAGAACATAACCCTTTCTGATCTAGGTAGCGCGAAACGCATCACAATGGACAAGGATAACACCACCATCGTGGACGGTGCCGGAGACCGCTCTGCCCTGGAGGGCCGAGTGCGCCAGATCAGGACTCAAATAGACGAGACCACATCCGATTATGATCGCGAGAAGCTTCAAGAGCGTCTAGCCAAGCTGATTGGCGGTGTGGCGGTCATCAACGTGGGTGCAGCCACCGAACCTGAGATGAAAGAAAAGAAGGCTCGCGTGGAAGACGCGCTCAATGCCACCCGCGCAGCCGTTGAAGAAGGGATCGTAGCTGGTGGCGGTGTTGCCCTGGTCCGGTGTATACCAGCGCTCGACAAGATAAAAATCAAGGCAGATCAGAAACTGGGTGTCAAGATCATACAACGGGCCCTGGAGGCACCCATTCGCCAGATTGCTGACAACGCCGGCTACGAGGGCTCAGTGGTCGTTGACCAGGTCAAGAAGGAAGAGGGCGACATTGGTTTTAATGCTGATACGGAAAAGTATGAAGATCTTGCGCAAGCAGGAGTCATCGATCCGACTAAGGTTGTCCGGTATGCCCTGCAGAATGCGGGAAGTGTGGCAGGCCTGATGCTCACCACTGAGGTCATGGTCGCTGAGAAACCAGAAGAGAAGAAAGACATGCCTCCCATGCCTCCAGGCGGCGGTGGTATGGGCGGTATGTACTAACAAGATAGGCTCGGCACTCTTTTTAATACCCAATTGCTGAGCGCGCTGTTCTAAGAAGGCCTCCATGCGTTTGCATGGAGGCCTTCTTGCGTGCAGGCCGGGGCAAGAGTCCTTGACAACTCATGGTGTTATGATATCTGCATCATCAACTTATGCTTAACAATCGGAGAAGACCATGGACTATAAAGCGACTCTGAACCTTCCTCAAACAGCCTTTCCCATGAAGGCGAATCTTTCCAAACGAGAGCCTGAAATTCTTAAGACATGGGAGAAAATGGGGCTTTACAACGAGATCAGGAGAATCTCTGACGGTAGACCGCGTTTCATTCTGCACGACGGCCCTCCTTATGCGAACGGGCATATCCATATTGGCACTGCACTTAACAAGATATTAAAGGACATAATCGTCCGGTCTCGTCAAATGAACGGATTTGACGTTCCCTATGTCCCTGGATGGGATTGCCACGGCCTTCCCATTGAGCACCAGGTTGACCAGGAGCTTGGTGAGAAGAAAAAGCGGATGAGCCAGGTCGAGATCCGAAAAGAGTGCCGGTCTTATGCCGAGAGATATATTGGGGTGCAAAAGGAAGAGTTTAAAAGGCTCGGTGTAATGGGCGAGTGGGACAATCCGTATTTGACTATGAACCGCAGCTATGTGGTTGCCATTGTGAGGGAGTTTGGAAAAATCGCCGTTAGCGGAAGCCTCTTTAAGGGCAAAAAGCCTATCTACTGGTGCAGCACTTGCAAGACAGCCCTTGCAGAAGCGGAAGTCGAATACAAAGTCCGCACCTCGCCATCCATCTATGTGAAGTTTCCACTTCTTTCCGATATAAGCAAGGATTTGCCACGGCTGAAGGGAAAGGAGCTTTTCCTGATTATCTGGACCACAACCCCGTGGACGATTCCGGGCAATCTTGCCGTGGCCTTGCATCCTGCTTTTGACTACGTGGCAGTGCAGGTAAGCAGCGGTGAGGTTTACATCCTGGCCCAGGGCCTTCTGGAAAGTGCTATGGAGACCTTGGGGATCAAGGATTATGAGGTGCTGGCTGAAGTCGATCCCAAAACCCTGGGAGGGAGCACTTGCCGCCATCCCCTTTATGATCGTGAGTCTCTGGTGATTCTAGCAGAGCACGTAACCCTGGACGCGGGAACGGGTTGTGTCCATACTGCGCCGGGTCACGGACGGGAAGATTACGAAGCGGCCCTTGACTATGACTTAGACATCTACTCCCCTGTTGACGATGATGGGTGCTTTACGGAAGATGTCGAATTTTTTTCCAGCATGTTTGTCTTTGCTGCAAACAACGCGGTCATTGAAAAGCTCCGGGAACTGGGGGGCCTTATTGGTGAGGGGGTCATAGAACACACCTATCCCCACTGCTGGCGGTGCAAGGAGCCGGTGATCTTTCGGGCTACAGAACAGTGGTTTATCTCCATGGAAAAGACTGGGCTGAGACAGAAGGCCTTAAAGTGTATCGACCAGGTGACCTGGATTCCGGCCTGGGGACGGGACCGTATTTATGGCATGATCGAAAACCGTCCGGACTGGTGTATTTCCCGGCAGCGCTCATGGGGTGTGCCTATCGTGGCCTTTTGTTGCAAGAAATGCGGCTCATTGCTCATTAGAGGGGAGGTCATCGATCATGTGGCTGATCTCTTTGAAAGGCACGGATCTGATATCTGGTTTGAGGCCGACGCTTCTGCTCTTTTGCCTGAGGGAACAAGGTGCCCTGAATGCCAGGGTGACGTGTTTGAGAAGGAAAAAGATATCTTGGATGTCTGGTTCGATTCCGGCGTGAGCCACATGGCCGTGCTTGAAGAAAGGGACTATTTGACGTGGCCGGCAGACATGTACCTTGAGGGGAGCGATCAGCACCGAGGATGGTTTCACAGTGCCCTTCTCACTGCAGCCGGCACTCGTGGAAGTGCCCCTTACAAGAGTGTGCTCACCCATGGTTTTGTAGTGGACGGCAGGGGCGAGAAGATGTCCAAGTCCAAGGGCAACGTCATTGCGCCGAGCGAAATCATCGACCGCTACGGTGCAGAGATCCTCAGGTTATGGGTCGCGGCCTCGGATTATCAGGACGACATACGGATATCGGAAAAAATCCTTAAACAGCTCACAGATGCCTATCGCCGAATTCGCAACACTAGCAGGTTCATTCTCGGAAACCTGGCTGACTTTGATCCTGAGACAGATATGGTTGCCTACGAGGACATGCCAGACATTGATCGATTTGCACTCGTGCGCCTACAGAACCTGGTGAAGCGAACTCGCGCAGCCTATGAGTCATTTGAATTCCATGCGGTATATCATAGCCTGCACAACTATTGTGCCCTGGACCTGAGCGCCTTTTACTTGGATGTCCTAAAAGACAGGCTGTACACGTCCCCTCCAAAATCTAAGGCCAGGCGCTCGGCACAGAGTGCACTGGAGATCATTCTGGATACATTGACACGTGTCGCGGCCCCGATCCTTGCCTTTATGGCCGAGGAGGTATGGGCCTACATGCCCAATAGGCATAACAGGCCGGCCAGTGTCCATCTTGCTCAATTACCGGAGGTAAACGAGTCGTTTATGGATACGAAACTGGCCGAAAGGTGGGAACCCATCCTTGCTCTAAGGGCAGAGGTGAGCAAGGCCGTGGAAGAAGCCAGGGCCCGGAAGATGATCGGCCACTCACTCGATGCAGCGGTTACTCTTGGCTTGCCCGAGGGCTTCCTTGAGACAGTGAAGCCCACTGTTGAAGAATTGCGCACTGTCCTCATCGTGTCCAAAGTCTCCATATTATCCGGTACAGCACCGGAGGGCGCTTACAAAAGTACGGTCATTGATGGGCTTACAATCGGTATCGATCGTGCCCCAGGAGAAAAATGCGAGCGTTGCTGGATCTATGACCTTTCTGTGGGTACTGACGACACGTACAAGGCTATTTGTTCTCGATGCGTGGAGGCGCTTAAGGCTGCTGGGAGCGTGACGTAGTTTTTCCGGGCGTATCTAAGAGTTGGGGGGAGATAACAATTCTTCCGCATCCTTCTGGAATTTGGCAGGCACTGGAAAAAAAGTGAGCTAAAGTGCCTAAAGTGTCTAAAGTGCCCTAAAGTTAAGGACTTGAAGAAACAATTTTTTATTAAAAGAAAGCGAGCCCCCCTTTAGCGGGATTAAGCAGTGCGTCTCCGGCGCAACATATTTAAAATAGGCAGAATACCTCAACCCCAGTTAAATAGGAAAGGGCATTTAACGGGATAAACTTTAGGCACTTTAGCTCACCCTGGCCCAGACCGGGATTATGGGTTTAGCAGTATACTCTAAGGAGGATGCCTCCCCCCAGTTCTGGATACGCCCCTTCAGAAGATGAACGGGCCAACCGGGCAACGGGCTAACGGGCTAAGCGCACATGTTGAACTTTTTCGGTGTAATCTAAGTGGTTGCCGATTTGAAGAAAAAATATACGACTCTCGTTTTTGTTGCTGGCATCATAGTCCTGGTTGATCAGGTAACCAAGGAAATGGTCATGCGTGCCTTTTCGCTTCACGAAAACCTGGAGGTCATTCCAGGTTTTTTTGCACTGGCCCACGTTCGCAACACCGGTGGTGCGTTCGGGTTGCTGGCCGGGGAAGCGACACCGGTTAGAACGCTCATCTTCGTGCTCATTTCTTGTTTGGCCCTTGGTATCGTTATTTATTATTACAGTAAGATCGCCTCCACCAAGCCGTGGGGGGCGGCAGGACTTGCCATGATCTTTGGCGGGGCCTTGGGCAATCTCATCGACCGACTACGTTTTGGAGAAGTGGTTGATTTTCTTGACTTTTACATTGGCACCGCACACTGGCCAACGTTTAACGTAGCAGACAGTGCGATTTCGGTAGGCACTGCGATATTGTGCTTTAACATGCTGTTGCGGAAAACGTGATCGCCGCATCAGTCGTACTCCTAATTAGTGTCTGAGCGAAAAGCCTTTGAAGCCAGGTATGGTAAGGTATTCAGGGCTATTATCGTTAACGAAGATTTTAGCTCTCAGCCATCAGCTCTCAGCTATCAGCTATCAGCTTGAAACTTTAGCTAAAATCGTAACTGACTGCTGACCGCTGACTGCTGACCGCTGATAGCTGACTGCTGACCGCTGACTGCTGACTGCTGACCGCTGATAGCTGACTGCTGACTGCTGACCGCTGAGAGCTGACTGCCAAATCTTCGTATGCAAAAACAACAATGCAGACCAGTTCATTACTGTGTTAGAAGGCTTTTCGTTCAGGCACTAATTACCAACATCAGAG
>JAUVJO010000217.1 GCA_030592345.1 Deltaproteobacteria bacterium | reverse complement strand
GTTACCCCTGAAAACGATACAGATTATACCTGGGACAGAGTAAATACGGGCCTCACCTGGGACGCTGGTGCCAAGGTGAGCGGGGAGCTGAATTTCGGTTATCAGTGGAAGGATTATGATAATCCGTTCGATGCAAACAGGAACCCATACTATGATAGAGACACATGGATTGCATCCACCTTCATATCTTACGATCCAACGGCCACAACAACGCTCTCTCTTAGTATGTTGAGGGCCCTGAGAGACGTTGGTTCGGGTAGTGATTTATATTATGTGGACACTGGCGGCGGCTTGGGTGTGCAGCACGTGGTCCTGGAAAAAATCACGCTCTCTGCAGGTGGCATCTACAGTAAAAACGACTATAGCGTATATTATGAAACAGACGAACACAGGAAAGATGATAATTACAAGGCCAATGTTGGTTTTGACTACAGGATTCAAGACTGGCTCAGTACGGGGTTTGCTTATAGCTATTGGAAAAAGAATTCAAACGTCAATAAATATGACTTTGCGGATAATCAGTTTATGGCCACAATAGATATTGTATACTGATACCAGTAAAGGTCGGTGATGGAGACAAACCGAACCGGGTCAGGAGATAAAAAGGGGGTCCTGGAGGCCCCTTTTTTTGTCATGAAAGCTGTTTTCTCCGGATTTTCTGAATCGATCCTTAATTTGTAACCGTTCACAGGTTCAGGGTTCAACGTTCAGGGTTAAGGACAATGACGGCATTGAAGGCCCGAAGTCCTCGTTGAAAATGCTCATTTTTCCAAATAATTGCCAATTTGGCTCCAAATTTTGGATTAGGCTTGACGAAGCTGACGCTTTTCTCGTAAATACGCATCCCAAATGCAATCCCTGGACGAGGATGGAACCTTGAACCCCTGAACCTTTGAACCCGTAAACAGTTACCTTAAAGAGGATTATATGAAGTATGTAAAGATGTTGCCAATATTTATTGTGGTTGTCGCATCTCTTGCCTTCAGTGCCTGTGGCGGCGGAGGTGTCGTAAGGGTTACGACGATCAAAGACCAGCAGATCGATGGCCTCAAGGAGGCAGCGCTGGCAAAGATAGAGGAGATCAAAGAGGTCGGCGAGACTCAACAGGGCGTTGATGCCGGTTTGAGCAACGTGATAGAGGAGACACCGCATTTTTCCGTGTCTCAATACCTTGCGCAGTGTCCCGAGGCCAGGGGCATTTGCGGGGGCGACTATAAGGTTGGGGGCTACGATGTCCTGAGCATTGCGGTCTATGAAGAAGAAGACCTTTCCAGTGAGGCAGTTCGGGTTTCAGAGGGCGGATACATCTCATTTCCCCTGATCGGACGTGTCAAGGTGGATGATCTCACCACCTCGGAAATTGAGGAGTTGATATCCCTCAAACTGGCCGATGAGCAATATCTTTTGGAAGCTCATGTCGCCGTCTTTGTGACTGAGTACAACAGCAAGCGTTTTCTGGTCCTCGGGGCTGTCGAAGACCCTGGCGCCTATTCGCTTCAAGGCCAGGAGCGCGTCTTGGACGCCATCTCCAGGGCAGGGGGCATCGATTCTGAACAGGCGGGCAAGAAAGCCATGATAATCCGCACTGAAGACTGGAGAGGCACGCATGAGCGCAAGATTGTTATTGACATAGATCTCCATGGTCTCCTTAAAGGCAGAGATCAAATTTCCAACCTATATCTCTTGGATGAGGATACCCTTTTTGTTCCGGCAGCCGAACATTTCTACATCATGGGACAGGTGAACAAACCTGCTTCCTATGTCATGCCCGAAAGTGAGATCACACTGGTGGAGGCTATAGGCATGGCCGGCGGGTTTACCAGGATAGCAGCCCGAAACAGCACCCGCATTATTCGTGTGGAAGACGGGGTTGAAAAAATAATAGAAGTGCAGGTGGATGCCATTACCAAGTCAGGAAAAAAGATTCGCGATGTCATTATCCAGCCCAATGACGTCATAGTAGTTCCCGAAAGCTTTTTTTAGGTTTGTTATGGAAGAAAACTGGGAAGAACACATAGACCTTCGTGATTACTTGCGAGTGATCCTGAAACGAAGATGGACAGTCATTACTGTTTTTACCATCATCGTGATCACGGTCGCTATCCACGCCTTCACAGCCACTCCGATATACGAGTCCACGGTTCGCATGGTCATTGAAAAGGAGAACCCAAACGTGGTCTCCATCGAAGAGGTCATGGCTGTTGACGCATCCGGGAGCGACTATTACCAGACCCAGTATAAGATTATTGAAAGCCGTAGCGTGGCCCGGGAGGTCATAGAGCGCCTCGGTTTGGATAAAAGCGAGGAGTTTTTCCCAAAACCAAAGGATGCATTTTTTTCCAACCTGATACGTTCCATCAGGGAGACCATTGTCGGCTGGAAGGAATCCATTGTTTCCCTGCTGAAAAGTGAAGACGAGGCAAAGTCTAAAACATCCGGGGAATATGACACAGACTCCTTGCTTGTATCGGATTTTATCAACAGGATAACGGTCAAACCGATCCGCAATAGCCGCCTTGTGGATGTAAGCTTCCAGGCCAAGTCCCCTTTTCTATGCACCAAGATCTCCAACACACTCGCCAGCGCCTATATTGACCAAAACCTGGAGACCAAGCTCGAGGCTGTCCAGAATGCCGGCAAGTGGCTTCACAACAGGATCGAAGAGGAGCGCAAGAAAGTGGGACAGGCCGAGCAGGCCCTGCTCCGCTACAAAGAGCGTCACGGCATTGTTACGGATTTTTCCAGCAATGTGGAACAAGTGACCGCACAGAAACTAGCGCAAATAAACTCCCAGGTGGTGGATGCAGAATCAAAACGGGTCGAGGCTGAAACCCGTTACAAACAGGCCCTTGCCCTGTTGGGCTCTCCGGATATGCTCGATTCCATACCAGAGGTGCTCAATAACGAATTGATCCGGCAGATCAAGTCCATGGAAGTTGAGTTATACAAACGGATGTCCGAGCTTTCCAGAAAATACGGGCAGAAGCACCCACGCATGGTGGCCCTCGAGTCCGAGCTCAAGACCCTGCAGCAACGAAAGGCCCAAGAGGTAGATCGTGTCGTAAATTCCCTGAGGAACGAATACAGGGTGGCACTGGCAAAAGAGATGTCCTTGAAAGAAGCCTTTGCCAAACAGAAGAAGGAATCACTTGCGCTTAATCAAAAGGCGATCCAGTACGGGGTGCTCCAGCGGGAGGTAGAGAGTGCCAGGCGTATGTATGACGTGTTGATCAAGCGTTTTAAAGAGACCACCCTGACCGAAGATATGAGAACAGGAAACATCAGGATCATTGATAGGGCAGAGGTGCCGGAGTATGCTGTGAAACCCCGGAAGAAGCTCAACATCCTCCTGGCCATTATCGTGGGTCTTTTTGGAGGTATAGGATTGGCCTTCTTTTTTGAATATCTTGACAATACCATAAAGATACCGGAAGACGTGAAACAACATCTCAAGATCCCGTATCTCGGCCCTGTGCCTCTATTTGCAACAGAAAGCGCGGGCAACCCTGGTGATGCCTTAAGGCAGGAGCTGGTGACTCTCCATTCTCCCAAGTCTACGGCAAGCGAATCGTACCGTGGCATCCGCACCAGCATCCTTTTCTCTTCTGCTGAGTCAACGCCTCAGGTAATCCTTGTCAGCAGTGTAGGACCCGGTGAAGGGAAAACCATGACAACGGCGAATCTGGCCATCACCATGGCACAGTACGGCAGCAAGGTCATTGTGCTGGATTGCGACATGCGCAAACCCAAGATGGACAGGCTATTGGGTGTTTCCAGAGATCAAGGGATGTCGAATATTTTAGTGGGAAGCGGCGGGAGAGTTCTTCATACCAAGATAGCCAACCTGGATGTGATTCCTTCCGGCCCCATCCCGCCAAACCCTTCCGAGATACTGGGGTCCGCTCGCATGGGCAGTCTGATAAGAACACTTCGGAAGCGCTATACACGTATTCTCATCGATTCTCCTCCCTCCACGGCCGTAACCGATGCAGTAGCCCTTTCACAATGTGTGGACGGAGTAGTCATGGTCATCCGTGCAGGCAATACGGCGAGAGAGGTGGCAAAAAATGGCATAACCCAGTTTAAGGCCGTTGGGGCCAATATTCTAGGTACGGTCTTAAACTGTGTGGGTGTTGGCAGGGACAGTTACTACTATTACCAGTATTCTTACGATTATTACGCCGAAGATGGCCAGAAGAAGAGGAAGCCTCTTGAGAATGAAGAAGCTGAAACAGGAGAGCATAGCCCCAAAAAAGGAATTTGGGGTTCAATCCGGCCATGGGCCGAGAGACAATGGGTTGCGAGTAAGCTGAAAGCAGTAGGCTCAAAGCTGAAAGCTAAACGATCAGAGCTGAAAGGAGGAGAATAGTTTTTTCTTGCTTTGAGCCTTGAGCTTTCAGCCTATACCAAGATCCGTAATAATTATAGACTTTCACATATTAAATTTCACAAGGCCAGAGGGAGGAGGCTGTATTGTATACCTCGGAAGGTTGCAAATTGCGTTTTTTTCGGTGAGCAATGAGCATCAAGAGCAAGGCGCGAAGGCGCGGAATAGCAAGCTATTGCAAGCCTGAGCAACGCAGCTATTGGTGTTCATGGCCAGCGAAAAATCGTTATTTGTGGCCTTTCGAGGTATAATACGCCGACGACCGATAACGCTGTGAAATTTAATATGTGAAAGTCTATAGGAATTTGGCAATACTTCGATGATAGACCTTCATTGCCATATTCTTCCAGGAATAGATGATGGTGCCCGCTCACTGGAAGAAAGCCTTGCCATGGCAAGAATCGCGGTCAAAGACGGCCTCCACACCATTGTGGCCACGCCCCATACCCTAAATGGCATCTACCTAAACCCTGCCAAACGCGTTACTTCGCTGGTGGCCGCCCTTCAGAAGATCCTGACTGAAAACCATATTGAGCTTCGATTATTTGCGGGTTCTGAAGTACATTTATGCCCGCAAATGGTAAAACGTATCAAAAGCGGTGAGGCTGCCACGATCAATAATGGCAGAAAATACATCTTGCTGGAGCTCCCTGTGCAGACCATTCCAAAAGGATTAAAGAATGAAATCTTTTCCCTTAAGTTAAGTGGAATCACACCTATCATAGCTCATCCGGAACGAAATACCATCATACAGCATGATCCGGATATCCTCTATGAGCTTGTCTCGATGGGAGCCCTGAGTCAGGTGACTGCCATGAGTGTGACCGGAGGCTTTGGTGAGCTTGCGAGGCAATCGGCAGAGGCCCTGTTGAGCCACCGGTTGGCTCATATTATCGCAAGCGACGCCCATTCAGTAGATGGCCGGCCCCCGGTCTTGTCCTACGCGGTTGAGGATGC
Source organism: Deltaproteobacteria bacterium (assembly GCA_030592345.1). Taxonomy (GTDB): domain Bacteria; phylum Desulfobacterota; class Desulfobacteria; order Desulfobacterales. The sequence continues at coordinate 635 of JAUVJO010000217.1, read as the reverse complement.
TACAGAGATACTCGGAAGCCACGAAGAGGCTGAGCGCATGGTGACAGAGGCTCCTGCTGCGATTCTGTCAGGCAACGCGCTTGAGATTTGTGAGCCGAGCAGGGTAAGAAAACAGGACCACTTCTGGAAATAATTGGACCTGTGCGGTTAAGAAACTATTCAAAATCAATCACGAAAACACGAAAGTACGAAAGCACGAAACAAGACATGAAAATCAAGTTGCGGGGGATGGTTTCCTGCGCTGTGACACATACAGCCATCACTTTCTATGAAACCATGCCAGTTATCGGCATTTTCTTCGTGTTTTCAATCTTTGCGGCGTTCGCCTTGAGAACATTACGTGCTTTCGTGATAATTCTTTTCTTTTTCGCGTGTTGCGTAAGCTGTTGCGTAACCGCACAGGTCCAAATAATTGGACCTGTGCGGTTAGTACGCTCATGATTTTGGCAACTCCACCCAAATTGGTAACCCTGAACGGTGAACTCTGAACGCCTACAAAAATAGTCATGGATCACAGGTAATCAGGAATGAAACCAGTTGTAGATCTCGTGGCCGGGGCACGGCCTAACTTTATGAAACTCGCACCGGTCGCGGAGGCTATGTTAGCTGCTGGAAAGCTGAGCCCTCGCATTGTT
>JAUVJO010000378.1 GCA_030592345.1 Deltaproteobacteria bacterium | reverse complement strand
CTAAAGCCCCATATTAGCAGGAGCAACCGGCCTTGGCAGAAATCATTGAAGAGCGATTGGCGACCAAACAGGACCTGAAAGAACTGGAACTTCGCCTCAAGCATGATCTAACCCTGCGCTTAGGCGGTATGTTGGTCGCCGGAATCGCCATTGTTGCCACCTTAGTAAAACTGCTGTAAAATGAACTAGCCCGTCTGCCGGGCATCCGTGCCATCGCAACGCACGAGCAGGCAGGTCTATATACCAACAGAAATACAGGAGATGCTAAAGGATTCGGGGAAAATCCGAATCCAATTCTTGGGTGGGTGAAGATGACAGGGGCAGGGAGTCAGCTCAAACGAGAATTTTCTGTGTATCCTCCTTGAAAACCGCCCGAACCTCCAGCCGTCCCCCCAAAGCCTCGACATATCGCTGGAGAGTACCGATCGTCATGTTTGGCCGTCGCTCCAATCGGGACAAAGCTGCTTGTGATATTCCCATCGAATCAGCTATACGCTCCTGGGTGATACGCCGGGACTCCCGAATATGCTGAATCCGGATACCAGCCACCTTTTCTTTGGCCTTTCTCCTGATCTCAGCCCGGTCTTCAGGCGTAAACGTTTTTTCCATTACCTGATCCAGAGAATGCATGATTATCTCCTTATTGTTCACTTTGATGTAACGCTCAATTTTCTTTACTGGACTTCTGAATATCCTTCCTCTGATTTTGAAGATGACGCTCAAAAATGCTATCCGCCCGGGCAATTAATTGCTGGTAGAAACTTCTATCCTTTTTGCCTTTCTTGTCGCCACCGACGAGTAACACCGCCTGCCGCTCCAAATCAAAAGCAAACAGGCTTCTATAAAGATTCCCTTTAACCCTGGTTCGCAGCTCCTTCATATTGGGGAAGCGTGATCTTTTGACGTGATCCACATAAGGACGGCCAAGCTGAGGCCCCATTATTTTCAATACCTCCAAATCTGTTGCAATTGCTTTCTGAGCCTGTACAAGAAGCTCAAGAAACCAGTGCTCGTACTCATCGCTCAAGATCACAGTCCATAACATATGAATTCTATATAACATAAAAGTTATATTGTGTCAATAATTTTACAACAGCTTTTTGCAACACTTTCGTATGTACCATTCCAAGATAGATGGAGAATTCCGGGGGCACGATACTAAATTGATAGGCGTTCACGGGTTTAAAGGTTCAGAGGTTCAAGGTTCCATTCTCGTCCCCGGACTGCATTTGGATTGCGTACTTAAGAAAAAAGCGTCATCTTCGCCAGGCCTAATCCAAAATTTGGAGCCAACTTGGTAATTACTTTGAAAAACATGCATTTCTATAGTCCTTAAGAAAAAGATTTTGTGGTTATTAATTTTGTCAGGACATGTGAGTTTGTGCTCTACATTCCCAGCAGATGCTGGATACTAGATCCTGGATACTGGATAGACAAAAAAAATCCCTTGTTTTAACCAGCATCCAGTATCTGTTCATCTCTTGCAACCGAGTGTATTACAAAAACTTAACATAAATGATAGATCTTAGCTTATGTAAACGGCTAGTATCTGTCAATTACTGCTGAGCAAGTTCCAAGAAGAGATATACTCTCATTTGGGCCAAAAACATTATCTTAGAATCTATATGATGCGGATATCCGGGAACAACGATTCGTGCTATGCGTGCCATGAATACATAATGTCATGACTGACACCGATTGTAACTAATTTAGTATTGTGTCCCCGGAATTAGTTCATTCGCAGCAGACCATTTAAAAAAAAGCTGAGACAACGGTGTGAACGATATGAGGGCGTCAGGATGCTTTTGAGATTGAGGCAAACAACGCAGCTAGATAGCAGCGTCCCCCATTACACATTAAAAGCGTTGCTCAGAAACTGTAAGACTAAAGAGCGTTTCCAGACTTCTCCTCAAGTGCTTTATTGCTCATAAGGAGGAGTTAGTTACTTATTTACAGACGTCCCCCTTGCTCCCCCAATCCATTTTTTATGTTGACTTCAACATAACATGTGTATTTATTATTAAGGACCGGTTTGATCCCGGTTTCCGTATTAATGAGCAGACTGCTCATTGGCATGACAACCATCGAGATTGGAAGAAAACTAAATATAATCCAATCAGCGGTGAGTCGTTCATCCATGAGAGGTAAAAAAATAGAAAGACAAAATCGGTTTGAGTTGCTTGAATAAATCGCATGAAATCATAGACGTCCCTATTCTGCCACGCTTTCCCGTCCTGGACGTCCCGCTTTTCGCGTCCTGGTCATTATAGGATGTCCCGCTTTTCGCGCGTCGATTTTCTTAACATGCACCATGACTATCATACCTCATAACGCAAATCAACTCATACTCTTATGACCCCTAAGTGGCCAGATACTACATATTGTGGCCACTGGAGTCAACCCGATACCCATAAAGAATAATCACCTACCACCTGCATAGCAGGTGGTTTGATGAAGCCCCCTCGAAGGGGGCTAGAAACATTGCAATTTCGTCAAGCACCGGTGTTACAATCTCGAGATCTAAGGTAATCGAAACAGATGGTATGCTAAAACCCAAATGGTCTCCGATATCCAACATTTAAGTAACCTGTGCTTCGTGAATAGATTTGATGAAATGCCCTGCTCTGTATCCCAAATCCCTTTTTTGGGGCGGGGGTAAATCATTCACGCCGGAACGGTCGAACCTTTTGGGGTTGCACGGGCATAGCCCGTGGTTTAATTAAAGGCAATTACCTCCCCTGGAGGCGATAAGAAACTCATCTTCCGGGCTAATCGGGACTGTTGGCATTACCTTTCGAACCCGATTGTTCACTTGGCAGATATAGATCGCACCATCCGGGCCAGAAGCGACTCCATAGGGCGTATCAAGCATCGCGGCTGCCGGCAGGCCTCCGTCACCGATATCGCCGCGATCCCCGGTGCCGGCCAGGGTAGTGATGGTACCCTCTGAATCCACAAGGCGAATCCGTTGACCGTCTGTTTCGGCGATGTACAGGTCCCCATCTATTCCGACATCAATGTCGTAAGGATATGAGATTGACGCCTCGGTTGCTGCTTCGCCATCACCGTTGGAAGCCCAGACACCGTTGCCGGCTACCGTAGTGATGATCCCATTGG
>JAUVJO010000171.1 GCA_030592345.1 Deltaproteobacteria bacterium | reverse complement strand
TTCGGTTGCGTCCCGCTGCAAGCGGGATTTCGTCTGTCGTCGGTCGGTTGCGTTGGCCTATAGGCGTTTTGATAAGCAACCTGATCGTGAAAACCTTTTATTGGCTGTGCGAATTTATCCTTAACCGATCTACGATTACCGATTCGAGCTGCGCAACCCCAACCGTTTGACCCAACCGAAATGCCGCCCCGCTTCGCCAACGATTAAAGGATCTACCAATCCCAAATCATGAGTTTCCAAATTTGTGTTCATAGCTCGAGGCCGAAAGACTTCATCTTCTTGTGGAGGTGACTTCTTTCAATTCCAATTGAATCTGCGGTTTGAGAGATATTATTATTGTTTTCCGCAAGCTTTCGCAGGATATATATTTTTTCAAATTCTCTTTTTGCCTCTTTTAAAGATCCCTCCTCAAAGAAGGCAGGATCAGCAGTCTTCGCCTTTTCGCTTTTGTACAAGGAAGGGATGTCGTCTTCATCGATAACATCCGATTGTGTCATGATGGCCAGCCTTTCCGCCAGATTTTTCAACTCCCGAACATTGCCGGCCCATCTGTAGGACTTCAAGTGCTCGATGGCCTCAGGTGTCACGGTCTTTTTACCCCAGTTACCCTCCTTGGCAAACGCTTCCAGGAAAGTCTCTATCAACAACGGTATGTCTTCGGTCCGGTGGCGTAGAGGGGGCACTTCAATGGGAATGAGATTCAATCGGTAATATAGATCTTCCCTAAAGGTCCCCTTTTCAATCTGTTTTTCCAGGTCCTTGTTGCTTGCCGCCAGTACTCGTACATCCACTGTCAAGGTTCGGGTGCCACCCACACGTTCGAATTTTTGCTCCTGTAGAATCCGAAGGATCTTGGCTTGGGTCCTAAGGCTCATGTCTCCGATCTCATCCAAAAAGATTGTTCCATTATTAGCTATCTCGAATTTGCCCCGCTTCCTGGCGGCAGCGCCTGTGAATGCCCCTCTCTCGTGGCCGAAGAGTTCGCTCTCAATCATCTCGTCAGGTATGGCGGCACAATTCACATCGATCAAGGGTTTGTCAGCTCTGTCGCTCATTTGGTGAACGGTGCGCGCCACGAGTTCTTTCCCGGTTCCGTTCTCGCCGGCGATCAGGACCCAGGCGTTGGTGGGTGCGACAATGGCAATTTGCTTTTTCATCGCCAGAACGGGAGGGCTGTTTCCGGTAATGGAATGTTTTTCAAGGGTCTTCTTACGCAAGAAACGGTTTTCCTCCTCCAATCGCCTGAAGTTAAGAGCATTATTGATCGTAACAACGACCTTCTCAATGGAAAGAGGTTTCTCAATAAAGTCATAGGCGCCGAGTTTTGTCGCCTTAACAGCCGTCTCAATCGTCCCATGACCCGATATAATAATCACTTGTAGAAAGGGGTTGGTCCTTTTGATTTCCTGCAGTGTCTCTATACCGTCCATGCCCGGCATCCAGATATCCAAGAGGACCAGGTCCGGAGATTCCTCCTGTATGAGTTTTAACGCTTCATATCCGTTTGAAGCAGTCAATGTTTCAAACCCCTCATCAGAAAGGATGCCACCAAGAGACTGCAATATGGTCATCTCGTCATCCACAATCAATATCGCGGGAAACATGGATAATCTCCTCTCAAAGTTACTGACAAATTCTCACGCTGGTAATTCCACAATAAAGATTGTCCCGGCGGGGTAGTTGTTCTTGACCCGGATGGATCCATCATGATCCTCAACAATGGCGTTGACGATCGATAGGCCTAACCCCATGCCGGTTCTCTTGGTGGAAAAATAGGGCTCAAAAAGACGGCTCTTGTCTTCCGGGGCTATCCCGGCGCCTGTGTCACTGACGCTCAATTGCGCGGACTTTGAAACCGGATCAAAGCTCAGTGTGATGGTAATCGTCCCACTGCCATCCATGGCTGCAATGGCATTATCAATCAGATTAAGCAACACACGCCTCATCTGCCCTGGGTCTAAATTCAGTTGCGGAATCTCTGAGCCCTCTTCGATCTTGAACGCAATATCAAGATGCGCCTCCCGGTAAAGCGCCACTGCCTCTCCTACAATTGCCTGCAGGTGGCACGGTTCACGATTTACGCTTGGTAGCCTCGCAAAGGAAGAGAATTCATTGACAAGGTTTTTCAACTGGTCGACCTGGTCAATAATGGTCTGCGTACATTCTGTGAAAACCGATCTGTCGCCTTGAATTTGCTCGCCATATTTGAGTCTGAGTCTTTGGGCAGAGAGTTTTATGGGCGTCAGGGGATTTTTTACTTCATGGGCAATACGCCTTGCCACTTCACGCCAGGCAGCCATCCTCTGGGCCTTTTCAATCTCCGTAAGATCGTCAAAAACAACGACGGTGCCCATGAAGCGATCGTTTTCATCTTTGAGTGCAGTAACATGGACCATAAAGGTTCTCGCTGTTTGATCAATCGTTATCTTGACATTCCTTTGCACCCAATTTCCAGGACAGTTCTCCAGCTCTTCCAATATTTCGTTGGCCAATGTCAGGTATTCCGGGCCAAGGACGCTCTTGTAGTGCCGGTTCAGGAATTGTTTTGCTTCAAAACCAAGCATTTTCTCTGCTGATTTGTTAATTGTTGTATGAAACCCTCGTGCATCCAGAGAAATTACGCCGGCAGAAACGTTCTGCAATACAGTCTCCATGTAAAGACGCCTTTGTTCAATCTCAAGGTTTCTTTCTTTCAGCTCCTGGGTTGATGATTCAAGTTGTTGTTTTCCCAACCTTAAATCCCTTGTCATCTTGTTAAAAGAATCTACCAGGGTGCCCATCTCGTCATCAGAAACCATCTCTATAGCAAAATCCAAATCCCCTCCGGCAATACGGCGTGTGCCCTTGGCCAATTCCTGAATCGGAACGGTCAGGGTTTTAGAAACGTAGAACCCAAACCAAGTGGCGCAGAACATGATCAGCAACGCAACGATAGATAGCGTAATCAGATGACTGACCTGGATCGGCCGCTTGAATACCTTCATCTGCCGGTACTGGTCGAAGCCCCTTAAAATAGTAGCCATATTTTCAGAAAGGGTCTCAGGAATAACGGTAGTTACGGCAACGATCCCCAATGCCTTATCCGGGCCTGCATTGATTGGAATGCGCCCAAGGGTTCTGACCATCTCTCCTGAAGGGAGAAACCCGCTCAGGGTCAGAAAACGGCCTAGCTGTAGTTCTTTGTGAATGCTATCGGCAGATACAGGCTCAAGGGGTGTGCCTTCCAGGCCAGCGTCGAGTGCCACGGCTAGTCGCTGCGAACTCCTGGAATAGACCTCGATAGCTTGCAGATTGAAAGCCCCCTGCACGACCTGAATATAGTGCTTCAGGGCGTCTCTGTTTTTATCTGCCAGCAACTTCCTGCGGGAAATTTGATATGCGACCCGTTCAAGAAAAAAACGGTTGTTTTCTCCAACATGCCTGTATACTTGCCTGCCAACCTCCAGGGATTTTTCCAAAGACTGTTCCACAGGGATATTAAACCAAAAGGCCATGCTTGAGGTGATAAACTGTGATGAAAAGAGAAAAAGCAGGACTGTTGGAATGAGAGACAAACAAGCAAAGACCACGACAAGCTTGGTCCGCAGCTTGGCCCCCATTACTTTGCGCTTCCGGTCGTAGAGGAGCTTAACGATATTTCTCAGTACGAGAAAGATCAACAACAACAACAACAGCATGTTGAGGTTGATAAGAATAAAGGTGATGATCGTGTTGGAAACGGGCAGCCCTGCTCCAAACCGGACAACCTTGGTTTCAATATAGGTAAGCACTGCCACTACCGCTACCAGGATCAGAATGATGACCCGTTCACGCCTGCGGCGTTTGGCTTCTTCTTGGCTTCTAGGCAACATGGAAGGCCGGCCCTAGTACGTAAAATTCATGGTGTACCAGTCGGTCTCAAAATCCCACAGAAACAGAAAGAACCGAAATACGTAATGCAGATAAAATGGGAGGGTGATTTTGCTGAGTTCGGCCTTTATCCTCACCTGATACCGATGGTCTTTTTCAAGGCTCTCGAGTTCGGCGATTTTCAGGTTTTCCACTTTAGCCATGATACTTTTGGCCTCAGACAAGGAACTCACCGCAATCCGACGGTCATTATCTTCGCTCCGGGTAATGACGAACTCATTTTTCAAGTTATTGTACTTGATTGTGTGGTGAATTTCCAGGCTGTCAAGGTTTTTGTCTCTCCAAAATCTTCGAACGCGATCAAGCGAGGCCAGAAACGTGAAAGTGGTAGGCACGCCATTTACAATGGCCTGTTGCAACTCTTCGGTGAAACATCCTTCCACCCTGAAACATAGGACGAGATCATCGGCAGTGTTTGTGATGATGACATCTGTTATCCTTGCATCCTTACCCCAGGCTATCCCCGAAGCAAATAAACATGTGCAGAGGGTGAAAATCCAGACCATTGTTTTCAATTGACTTTTGATGACCTTAACCTTTCCGGAGGCTTGCAGCTTAACACCAGCGGGTAGTTGCCACTGATATGCGTGTTTAGATACCAGTGCCAAGGTTTCAATAACGAACTGGGGCCTAAATTGCAAGGGATTTTGACAGGCAAAAATGGAGGAAGGCCAAGGGCGCGCGTATAACTATAGACTTTCACATATTATATTTCACAAGGCCAGAGGAAGGAGGCTGTATTGTAATACGCCGACAACCGATAGCGCTGTGAAATTTAATATGTGAAAGTCTATAGCAAGAGCAAACGGTCACGCCTGATGCAAAGCGACCGATGCTTCTATGGTTTCCCAGCACGATTTCTGGTCGATGAATTTTTTCAACAAGGCATGATTGAGGGCGTGACCCGATTTGTGGGCTACGATATGGCCCATAATGGGCATGCCCAGGAGGGAAAGGTCTCCGACGCAGTCAAGTATCTTGTGGCGCACAAACTCATTTGTGTATCGAAGGCCTTCAGGATTCAATATTCTGTCCTTGTCGATCACTACGGCATTTTCTAAGGATCCACCGCGGGCAAATCCATTCCGCTTCAAATATTCGACTTCATGCAAAAAACCAAAGGTCCTGGCGCGGCTGATCTCCTTTTCAAAATTGCCATTATCCAATGAAATGGAATAAGACTGGTTTCTCAATAAAGGATGATCAAAATCTATAGTGCACGTCACCCTGGGGGTCTCTGATGGGTAAAGGCCAACCTTTTTGTCTTCGTCCACTATCTCAATCGGTTGCTTGACAACGAAAAAATACCGTTTTCCTGACTGGGCTCTTATCCCCGCTTCCTTCAGCATGGACGCAAAAGGCCCGGCGCTCCCGTCCATAATCGGAGCTTCATACGCATCCATCTCCACCAGAGCATTATCAACATGCAAGCCGGCAAAAGCGGCCATCAAGTGTTCAATCGTGGAAACAATCACGCCGTCTTCACCCAAAGTGGTTGCTAGGCTGGTGTCGATCACATTCCGGAAATGGGCACTGATGACCGGCTTGTGGGGAATATCAATCCGCACAAATCTTATACCGTGGTTGACCGGAGCCGGCTTGATGGCTAAAGTCACTTTCCTGCCTGAGTGGAGCCCAAGGCCGGAACACTGAACAGGGCGCGTTAACGTTTGCTGGTGAGTATGCATGATACAGAGTCCTCATAATCAAGTATCAACGTTTTGTAAAGCAAAAAGTTTCAAAAGTTCCTATGGCTCGTGTCGGCAGGGCGTATCTAAGAGTTGGGGGAGACAACAATTCTTCCACATCCTTCTGAAAAAAAGAAAGTGAGCTAAAGTGCCTAAAGTGTCTAAAGTGCCCTAAAGTTAAGGACTTGAAGAAACAATTTTATTATTGAAAGAAAATGAGTCCCGCCTTTAGCGGGATTAAGCAGTGCGCCTCAGTCGCAACATATTTAAAATAGGCACAATACCTCAATCCCGCTAAAAGCGGGACTCACTTTAGGCACTTGATATACTCCAATACTCCACAAATGCGGCACAAGTGATTTCAAGAGGATGCATCCCCCAAGAGTTCTGGATACGCCCTTGCCTTACATCAGTTAATAAAGGGGGAGTTTGGGAGATTTGGATGTGGCCCGGGATGTGACTTTGACGTTGCCGTGACAATGTGCTTGCCTTTGGGGAATGTCTCTGTTAAACATCGTAAAATTGGGGTGTTATGAAAAGCGTTTTGGGATGCTAATACCGACGTAAGTGTTTCTCTAATCTGAGGAGGGGTCTTGCTTGCCAGGGTTCTGAGCAGCGCTGTTCTTGGCGTTGATGCCTATATTGTAGAGGTGGAAGTGGACATCAGGCGTGGCCTTCCCGCTTTTCAGACAGTGGGCCTTCCGGAGGCTGCTGTCAAAGAAAGCAAGGATCGAGTCAAATCTGCTATTGGCAATTCCGGATACAGATTCCCAGCCGATCGCATCACGGTAAACCTTGCACCAGCAGACATCAAGAAGGAAGGCACGGCCTTTGATCTTCCAATTGCGATTGGCATTTTGGCTGCAACTGGCATTGTCCCCCAGGAGAGGCTCGGTGAATATTCGATTTTGGGTGAGCTCTCCCTTGACGGCAGGATAAAGCCGGTCCGTGGCTCTCTGCCTGTTGCTTTGGCGGCCAGGGATTGCGGCCTTGGAGGCGTTATCCTTCCCATGCGAAACGCTCGCGAGGCCGCTGTGATAAACGGCATAGACGTCCTTCCGGTCTCCACCCTGGGTGATTTGGTGGAGTTCATGTGTGGCCTAAAGCCTATAGTGCCTGAATCAATCGATGTTGAAACCCTCTTTGTGCAAACACGGTTCGATGATATTGACTTTTCCGAGGTGAAAGGTCAAGAGCATGTGAAGCGAGCCTTGGAGGTGGCAGCGGCCGGAGGTCACAACGTCATTATGATAGGTCCGCCAGGAGCTGGCAAGACGATGCTCGCCAAGCGTCTTGCAACCATCTTGCCTCCCATTACCTTTGAGGAAGCGATTGAGACCACAAAGGTCTATAGTGTGGTTGGAATGCTCAAAAAGGACCAGGCATTGATTACCAGCCGACC
>JAUVJO010000404.1 GCA_030592345.1 Deltaproteobacteria bacterium | reverse complement strand
TTGGAAGTTTGGCAGATAGCCGGAGAATCAAGGAGGATACGATGTTAACCAGATGCCTTATATTAATCGGATTGATAGCAGCGTTGTTGATTTTTTCAGGGTGCGGAACAAGGGAGACGATGCTGAGTAGAAATTGGGGATCATCTTTTGAATCCGCAAAACAGAGCCAGATATTGAACCCTGAGGCCGGAAGAAATCTTGAACCTGTAGCTGGACTGGACGGCCAGGCAGCCGGGAATAGTATGGAAAAATACAGGCAAAGGTTTAAAAAGGAAAAGTAGAACGAATTGGGTACTATCACCATTCAAAGCAACTAATGTCTGTCGGGTGGTTAGATGGAGTATGATATGAAAATAGAAAACCAAAAAGGCGCCGCGGCAGTAGAGTTTGCCATTGTTCTCCCCGTGCTGGTTTTACTCGTTTTCGGAATTATCGAATCGAGCCTTTTTCTTTATGACAAAGCTATGATTACAAACGCCAGCCGTGAAGGAGCCAGGGCAGGAATTGTTTACTCCTATCCGAACAGGATAAGCAATACAGAAATTGAAACTGCTGTTAAGAACTACTGCGAGGCTCACCTGATAACTTTTGATGCTGCTGACCCCGATCCTGTTATCGAAATAACAAGAACGGCGAGCGATTCTTCCGGTGATCCTCTTATAGTCAAGGTAACGTACCGGTATGATTTCCTGGTTCTTCCGGACATCTCCGAGCTCTTCGGTTCTGCCGATTCAATCCCGTCATGGATTGATCTTAAGGCTGAGACGGTAATGAGGCTGGAATAATTCAAAAAGGAGTATGGAGCATAAGCATGCTTATGAAAAAAAATCTAATGTCATCAATACTGAGAAATCAAAGCGGAGCAGTGGCCATTATTGTCGGGATATTGATTTTTATGCTTGTTGGTTTCGGCGCCCTGGCCGTTGATATCAGCCATCTGCATGTGGCGCGCAACGAGCTTCAAAATGCGGCCGATGCTGGAGCCCTGGCAGGCGCACGGGTCTTATACAATGATGACGGGACAGCCGTAAACACAGGCGCAAACCAGGAGGCTTACGACGCAGCCACGGCAAACAAGAGTGAAGGAACGGCAGTTGAACTTGACTGGTCCGGCGGAAACGACGGAGACGTGCAAAGAGGGCACTGGAGTTTTGGTCTGGCCGGTCTGCGTGGCTTTTACCCTAATGCTTCTACCGCTCCTGTTAGCCTCTGGAATGTCTCTACTGCGGACCTGGATGCCAACCCCAACTTCATAAATGCGGTCAAGGTTATAACAAGAAGAACAACGCAAGGCACGCCGGTTGCATCTTTTTTGGCCGGGATTTTCGGGTATGAAAATTTTGAGCTTTCCGCTGAAGCAGTGGCATACATCGGATTTGCCGGCACATTGACACCGCACGATGTGGATCAACCCATTGCAATCTGTCGCGACAGCATTTTGAATGATAGTGATGAATACACTTGCAATATCGGGCGAATGATCAACAGTGGACAGGATGCAGCAAGCAACGAGACAGGTGGATGGACCAGTTTTGACCAGGATAACCCATGCACCGGCGGTACAAACGCGCAGGAAGTAAGAAGTCTTGTGTGCGCCAGTGGAAATCCGGAACCAATTATCCTTGGCGAGCCTATGGCAACGAATGGCGGTAATATCCAGAGCGCTTTCAGCGACCTGATACAATGCTGGGAAAGTGAAACCGGAAAAATACAACCATGGACACTCACTCTGCCGGTGATAGACTGCGGTGATGCAAATAATGTAGGGCCGTGTAACGAAATTGTTGGTGCGGTTGAACTCAACGTAGTCTGGATAACCGGAGCAGGAGCAGATCCCGGCTACAATAACGCTCCAACTCAAATGGGTGACTGGTCAAATAGCGACACAGACGGCGAAGTGCGCTGGAACGATTTTGTCTCATATTTCAACTTGCTGAATGCTGATGGGACACCGGCTCCGTATGCAAAGAAATCAATATATTTTTTACCGGACTGTACACCTCATGAGCCGATAGGGACTTCCGGAGGCGAGAACTTCGGCATCCTGGCAAAGATACCGGTACTTGTGCAATAAATACTGAATTTAACACCCTACAATCAACCGTAAACCGTAAACCGTTTTAGAGAGGTTCCCATGTCTGATAATACCATTCAGATCAAGATAGAAGTAAAAAAAACAGGTCTGAGAAAAAAGCTGGATGAGACCATTCGTTCTGTTGAAGGGATGCATGTTCAAATGTCTCATGATACGCGTCGGGCTGACCTTCTGATCTTTGAGCTGGGGAATGATACGGATAAAGAGTTTCAACACATCCAGTCATTGTTAAATTCTGATATGGCTGCCGAAGTTTTTCTAATTTCAGAGAATTCCGATCCCGCGGCGCTGATGCAGGCTATAAAAACCGGCGCAAAGGAATTTTTTACGCTTCCTCTTAAAGAAGAAGAAGTAAAGCAGGCTCTGAAAGAATTCAAGAAAAAAATAAAGAGAGCCAACCGTAAAAACTCCCCGGAAATTGGGCAAATTATAACTGTTGTCGGCAGCAAGGGAGGAATAGGAACAACTACGGTTGCCGTAAATCTGGCAGTCAACCTGGCCAGGAAAAAAAGCGTTCAATCAGTAGCGCTGATAGACATGAATATGATGTTCGGAGAAATACCTCTGTTTTTAGA
>JAUVJO010000288.1 GCA_030592345.1 Deltaproteobacteria bacterium | reverse complement strand
TTTTCTATCAGTTGCTCGAGCTTTTTGGCTGCCATGCCCGAGTCAATGCTTTCGGCTGCCAGCTTGATCCCCTCATGCATGTCAGGGGCCTTTCCGGCTGCATACAAAGTAGCCCCTGCATTTAAGAGCACCATGTCACGCTTGGGGCCGGTGTGGCCGGCCAGGATTTCACGGATGATGGCCGCGTTCTGTTGGGCGTCTCCACCCTTAATATCTGAGATACTGGCCCGGGCCATGCCGAAATCTTCCGGCTCTATGCGGTAGTTGCGTATCGTGTCGTCTCTGAGCTCGCTTACTTGCGTGGGCCCTACGATGCTTATTTCATCATAACTTCCCTCTCCAAAGACTACCAGGGCGCTGGTGCTACCGAGACGCTGCAACACCTCTGCCAGCACGGAAGTAAGCCCTGACTCGTACACGCCCAGGACCTGGACGTTTGCACCTGCCGGATTGGTCAAAGGGCCAAGGACGTTGAATACGGACCGAATACCGATTTCGCGCCTGGGGCCAATAGCATACTTCATAGCGCCGTGGAGCTTTGGTGCATAGAGAAATCCGATGCCCACACTTCTGATACACTCTTCTACAACGTCTGGGGTGACGTCCAGATTCACGCCCAGGGCCTCCAGCACGTCAGCGCTGCCACACTGGCTGGAAACACTTCGATTGCCGTGCTTGGCCACCTTGAGCCCACCGCCAGCAGCTACAAAGGCTGTCGTGGTTGAGACGTTAAAGGTATGGGTTCCATCGCCGCCCGTACCACAGGTGTCCACAATCGTTTCCTGGTCCACATTGATTTCATCCCTATCCACGCTGATTGCACTATCAGCAACTCGAATCGGTGTGGCCTTGGCCCGCATCACCTTGGCTGCACCAGTGATCTCCGAGATCGTCTCCCCTTTCATGCGCAGTGCGGTTATAAATGCTCCGATCTGCGCATCTGTTGCCTTGCCCTCCATTATTTCATCCATGACGCCAATCATCTCGTCTTCTGAAAGGTCGTCTCCTTGCACTGCTTTTTGAATCATCTCTTTGATCATGATTCCCTCCGTGTTCGTTATTCGTGAATCGTTGTTAGGAATTGGTCATACAAAAACAGTTTTCTGTTTTACGAAATTTGCAACCGCACTTCGCATTCCGAAGCTACTCCCGCAAAAAGTTGAGCAAGAGCTTTTCACCCTCCTGGGTTAGGAACGATTCAGGATGAAACTGCACCCCTTCGATCGGCAGCTCCTTGTGCCTGATTCCCATGATCTCTCCCTGTTCGGTTTCAGAAACGATTTCAAGACACTCTGGCAGGCAGCCGCGGTCCACCACCAGGGAGTGGTAGCGGGTTGCCTCAAAGGGCTGCCGCACATCCTTGTAGCAACCTTTGCCGTCGTGATAGATGGCAGACACCTTGCCGTGCATCAGGCGTTCGGCAGGCACGATTTTGCCCCCAAATGCCTCTGCAATGGCTTGATGTCCAAGGCACACCCCCAGGACGGGGACAGTCCCGGCAAAATGACGGATGACCGAAAGGGTAATGCCTGCTTTGGCAGGCACTCCTGGCCCAGGGGATATTACCAGCCTGTCGGGCTTGAGGCCCCTGAGATCGTCCATGGAAATCTCATCATTTCTGAAGACCTGCATGGTTTCTCCAAAGCCCCCAAAGGCCTGGACGAGATTGTAAGTAAAAGAATCGTAGTTGTCGATAATTAGTATCATGGCTCTATCCGAGTCGTTCAGCCCCCATTTTTATGGCCTCAAAGAGCGCCTTGGCCTTGTGCACGGTCTCTTCATATTCCCGACTGGGTACGGAGTCAGCCACAATGCCAGCCCCTGCCTGGACAAATGCTTTTTTATCTTTGATCACAATGGTACGTATGGTGATGGCAAGATCCATGTTGCCCCCAAAACTGAAATATCCTACTGCCCCGGCATACGGGCCGCGTCGACAGGGCTCGAGCTCGTGAATAATCTGCATGGCACGCACCTTGGGTGCACCGGATACCGTGCCTGCCGGAAAAGACGCCCGCAGTACGTCAAAAGCGCTCAGCCCGTCTCTCAGGGTCCCTTCAACATTGGAGACAATATGCATAACGTGAGAGTAATGTTCCACGACCATGAGATCGGTTAGTTTAACTGTTCCATACTCTGCCACACGGCCCGCATCGTTTCTGGCCAGATCCACCAGCATCACGTGTTCGGCCCTCTCCTTGGGATCAGCCAAAAGCTCGGCTTCAAGGGCGTTATCTTCGGCTTCGGTCTTCCCCCTGGGCCTTGTGCCGGCAATGGGTCGCAAGGTAACACGCCTTTCCTCAACACGGACCATCACCTCCGGAGAAGAGCCAAGGAGCGAAACCCCATCAAATTGCAGGTAAAAGAGATAAGGTGAAGGATTGATCCTCCGAAGAGCGCGGTACACGTCAAAGGGCTCTGCCGTGGTTTCTGTCTCAAAACCCTGAGACAGGACTACTTGAATGATCTCTCCCTGGCGGATATACTCCTTTGCCTTAGATACCATGGATTCGAACTGTGGCTGGGAAATTTTGCTGCGGATGCGGCCTGGCACGGACGTTTCGCGTGGTTTGGTCTGAACGGATACGCCTTCTCTTATCCTGTCGACGACGGCATTGATACGATCCAGGGCCTTGGCGTAAAAATGTGTGGGCTCACCGGTAAGGTGAACATTGGCAACGACTTTGATCGATTGTTTGAGATTATCGAAGATCAGCACCATTCCCGGGACCATGAACCATGTGTCGGGTAACCCGAGCGGATCAGCCAGGCTGTCAGGAACGGGCTCAAAAAACGAAACCGTTTCATATCCGATATAGCCCACGGCTCCGCCAAAAAAACGGGGAAGGCCGGCAACCCGGGCAGGCCGGTAGACGGCAAGGCGTGTTTCAAGAAAACGAATGGGGTCATTAACAGTCTGCTCCTCAGACTTATTTCCTTTCTGTATGCTTACTCGGGTCCCCCTGCTTTTTAAGGTGAACAGGGGCTCAAAGCCCATAAAAGTGTAACGGCCCCATCTTTCACCCCCTTCAACACTTTCAAGGAAAAAGCTGTACGGGCCAGTATCAAGTTTCCTGAAAATACTGATAGGTGTCTCCAGGTCGGCAAAGATCTCCTGGTAGACCGGGATCAGGCTCGACGTTTCAGCCAGTCTCAGAAACTCATCTTTTGTCGGGTATGCCTTGTCTTTCATTTTCCAGTTCGCAAAAAAAGGCCATGGGTTGTACGACCCCACAGCCTTAAGGTGAAACAGAAAAGCCGTGGGCCTTGAAGTGGCTCACGGCTTCTGCTTGGACTCATGTCAAGCTATAGACTTTCACATATTAAATTTCACAGCGTTATCGGTCGTCGGCGTATTACAATACAGCCGCCTCCCTCTGGCCTTGTGAAATTTAATATGTGAAAGTCTATAACATGGTGGGCACACTTCAAGCGCTGTCCCGCACCACCACCAGTTATTTATTGTGTTGTTTCTCAATGTCGGTAAATCGTTCCTTTCTCAAGCATCGTTTTCCTGATAACATCTGCCGCTTTCTTTGTCAATCACAATTTTGGGTGGTGGCACCAAGCTACTCGGAACAGGTGCAATGCCTATTTCGCGGCACCTTGCTGGGCGAGCGAGCGTTGGTATGCCTTCCAGCCAGGACAGATGTGCGTATGTAGTTTCCACAGTATTCCGATGAAGGAACGAGGTTTTGCTTCGGCTTTTGTCCTCAGTGGACACTGTTCGCAACGCGGCTTGTCGTCTTTTCTCATGATCGCCTCCCTAAACTCTATAGCCATACGGCTCGTTCTCTACTAACCCCGACCGGACTTAATCATAACCATCCCTTTAAGTCAATATAGGGTTTCAGAAAAAGATTTTGGGGTTGTCGTTTTCGTTATGCGGTTGCGCAACAACAGGCACTAGGATGTAAGGCTTAAGGATGTAAGGCTTAAGGATGTAAGGCCAAAAATCTTTTGCCTAACGCCTTTGCCCTCACTTCCTAACACACTTTAGCCGTTCTACGAATCCCGATATCCCGCTCTTAGCGGGACGCAATCGTCCCGCCGTTGGCGGGATTTGACTCAAACCGAAATACCGAAAAGATTCTCTAAGAGATATAGGTTCATTTACCCCAAAAACATTATCTGAAAAGCTATAGCATAGGTTTGACCTGGGGGCCGGAGGCCAATTGCTGTCGGAAGAGACTTTCCGTTGACTCCGTACACTTACCATGGTATATATCTTCATTTTCAGATCTCACAACTAGTTGCAATCAAAGATTTTTTTGTGCTATAGACTTTCACATATTAAATTTCACAGCGTTATCGGTCGTCGGCGTATTACAATACAGCCTCCTCCCTCTGGCCTTGTGAAATTTAATATGTGAAAGTCTAAATAAGGAGACTATGCCACGTACAACTCGAATAGACGCTCCAGATGCTCTGCATCACATCATTATCAGGGGTATAGAGCGCAAAAAGATATTTCGTGATGATACTGACCGAGACAATTTTT
>JAUVJO010000344.1 GCA_030592345.1 Deltaproteobacteria bacterium | reverse complement strand
CGGTCACGCCGAGCATAGAGCCCGTGGCAAAGATGGGCTCGTAGTCGTAGGCGACCTGGCGGTATAGATACTGGTTCGGTTCCATGAACTTCTCTCGCACAAACCCGATATGGATGCAGCCCACAGGGCACCCTGAACACGCCATGTTGCGCAACAGGGTGTCGTCGGCGAACCTGTCACCGGTAATACCCTTAATGGCCGGGTCGCTGGTCTGTTGCAGGTTCCGCCACGGCAGGGACTTGAGCTTGTCCAATGCTTCCAGGTTCGCGGCAGTGCCAAGGTTGTGGTACTTGCTCATCATGTCTGTAGCAGTTACCTTGCTGTATACCTTCTGAAAAAGCTTGCGGTATTCCTTTCCTCCTGGCAGCGCAAAAGAGCCGTCCCCCTGAATGACGATCCCTTTAAGATGCTTGGCACCCATAACAGCGCCGGAGCCGAGCCTGCCAAAATGGCGATATGTGTCCACGTTGATACAGGCAAACGCGCATTTGCTCTCCCCTGCAGGCCCGATACGGAAAATACTACGATGCCCACTGCCGGAAAACATCTGCCTTAACATCTTGCCTGAAAAAACTATGTCACGGCCCCATAAGAAACTGACGTCCTTGACTTGCAGGTGCCTTTGACCCACAGAGAGACAAACCGGCCCATTGGCCTGGCCGACAATCACCAGGGCATCCAGGTCAGCAAAACGCAAAGCCAGGGCTGAACGGCCCCCGGCGTGGCTCTCGGCGTACTGGTGGTGGTAAGGCGACTTGAAGGCGCACACGGTCTTGCTCATTAGAGGAAAGTAGCCCGTGAGCGGACCGATGGCAAAGATGAGCGGCTGATCCGGATCATCCCACGATTTGTCAGTGTGGCCGTACTTGTTAAACAGGATTGCAGCCAACCCGCTGCCACCCGCCTCGGTGTCCCGGCCCTCGAGGCTCACCACATTGCCTCGACCCGTGGAAAGATCTACAATCAGTACTCTGAAATAATCCCTGATCATGATGTCACCTTGACTGATATTTTTTGACAGGATTAACAGGATTGACTGGTTTTATCTCATCGTTCGCTTATTAAATTCGTACTTAGATTAATTCTTATATCGACCTAAATCTTTATCCCGTTTTGGTGTCAGGTGTCAGGTGTCAGGAAAGAGAAACGCAAAAACTGTGCTGTTCTCAAGGCGAACGCCGCAAACCCGACACCTGGTTTCTGACATCTGACATCTGACACCTGGTTTTTAAACCTGACACCTGAGGAATATATAGATTCTCAAAATTAACAAAAGCCTGTCCCTATTAAGCGAATGATAAGATTTATATCTTGTCTGTCCTGTTATCCTGTCGAAACATATTCCCGGTGTGGACTATCACCTTCCGTCGTATATTCATCTTGCACCTTTACCATCTCCAGACAATCGTGAGGGCAGAAGGGCACGCAACGGCCGCAGTGGATGCACACGAACGGCTCGCCTGTTGGATCAAGATAAATCGCACCCACGGGACAAGCCTGGGCGCATTCGCCACATCTGATGCACAGATTCTTCTTAACCACCACTCCGCCTCCCTTGCGTTGAGAAAAGGCACCGGTGGGGCAGACCAATGCACAAGGGGCAGGATTACATGCCAGGCAGGATTTTGCCTCAAAGCCGGTTGCCATCCCGCCGGAAGAAGCAATGCGGATGCCCGTCGTGTTCCAGGACAAATGCTTGTGCACCAGCCTTGCGCAGGCCAATGAGCAGGAATAACAGCCAATGCACCGTTCCATTCGAGGGGTAGCTAAGATTTTCATGTAACGCTCCATGTGGGTTATACGTTAATCGTTTAGGGGTTGCGTGCCGCCGTTGGCGGGATTTCGTATGACGTTGGTCGGGTTCACAAACAGGCACCAGGATGTAAGGCCAAAAATCACTAAACTGCCTTCAGCCACACAACATTAAATGGCTGTAAGTCAATAGTCAATTTCTCATTATCCACCGCCCATTCTTTTTCGCCCAGCAGATCATGCCAGCGTGTTTGCTCAAGATTCAGCTCAGAGAGCGGGATCTCAACAGTACAAACACTGTCAGTAACGTTGGTAATGGTTAAGATATGCTCGTCACCTTCAGGAGATGCTCTGAGCACCGTAAAAACATCCGGTGAAACCATTAAGACCAGTAGGTCCCCGTGGGGATGAAAGGCCCGGTGTCGTGTGCGGGCGAGATGCATCTTGCTGCTAGCCGGGCGGATAAGGGAGCCCTTGGAGTTGGGATCTTCCAACCTTTCAGCAGCCACCGTACTATCAATCACCCCGCGATTCACATCCCGTTTCACCCCTGTCTTCCTGACTCGTTCGTGGTCATTGGGGGTGCCTGCTATGCCATGAACGTAAACCCCCGGTACTCCTTGAAGAACAAGGGCAATGCTCCTTGAGGCAAGAAAGCGCTTGATCTGAAGGGCGATATCTTCATCAGCAATGTCGGAGTTGATGGCGCTCCACCATGTGGAGTTGATCTCGTATGGCACTTCGGTGTGGTCTTCCGCCATCTTATAAGAGATGTAAGCGCCATGTTCTTTTGCTGTCTGGATGATGAAATCGATCTCTTCCTTTGAAAGGATCTCCTTTACTCCCATGAGCCCGACCCCGTCGTGTGTATCCAGCATGTTAAAGAACGTGGCAACATCGGAGTCTATCTTCAGGTTCCGGGCCCACTCAGAAAGGGCGGTTGCATCCCCTGTGTAGAAGGTGTGAAGGACCAGGGGGGGCAGGGCGAAGTTGTACACCATGTGCGCCTGATCATAACCATTGCCGAAATATGAGACATTGTCTTCGTGAGGAACATTTGTTTCCGTGACCAAGGCCACCCCAGGGGCGACAACATCCATGACGTCGCGAAGGAGTTTTGCGATTTCATGTGTCTCCGGTAAATGAACGCATTCGGTTCCAGGGTCTGCCCATATATAGGTAACGGCATCGAGACGAATAATGTCTGCCCCTCGACGCACATAAAAGAGCAGGCCGTTGATAACCGATATCAAGACAGCGGGGTTCCTGAAATTGAAGTCGATCTGATCCTCGGAAAAGGTCGTCCACACATACTTTGGACCGTCAATTGTATAGAACTTTGTAAGGATGTCCGAGGTTCGAGGCCGAAAGATCTTGCTCCGCTGATCGGGTGTAAGGTCGTCAGGAGACGCATAGGAAATGAAGGAGTCCTTAAACTCTGGATTTCCTCTTAGAAACTCTCTGAACTCTTGACACCTGGACGAACAATGGTTCAGGACCCCGTCAAACATGAGATCGTATTGACTCTCAATTTCCAAGATGTCGTCCCATGTCCCGAGTTTCGGATCCACGGCCCCAAAATCGATAATGGCAAAGCCTTTATCAGAGGAATAGGGGAAAAACGGAAGGATGTGCAGGGTGTTGATTGCGCCACGATTGAACGTATTAACAAACTTGTGTAATGTGACAAGGGGGAGTTCACCTTCTTCGCCCCTTATGAGATCGCCATAGGTGATGAGAACCATGTCCTTTTCGGTAAACCTCTCTTTAGGATCATAGTCCTTTTCTGCCTCTATCAATTCCTGGGGTTTGTGGGCATAGTGGACCTTGAGGATGCGTTCCAGTTCGGGTATCCACTTCTCTGCCTCGGCCTCACCGTAAAGCAGGGAAAGCCGCCCTAACATCCGTTCTCGGGCCTCGGGTGAAATCTTGAAAAGAGGCTTTGAGAAATCCGGGTCTGT